>JBNNED010000231.1:0-8538 GCA_050285825.1 Verrucomicrobiales bacterium
GCTTGTTCTTCGTCACCGTCATGTCCAAATCACGGCGCAAACCCCGGGAGTTGCTGACGACAAAGTGGTTCTTCGCCTTGATCGTGGCCACGTCCTCAAACATCGCTTCGCACTCGTGCGGGTTGATGCCCAGCGAGGAAATCATATAAACCAGGCTATCGGCGTGGATGTTCTCCTCGTGCGCATGCCGCCCGAGCACCAGCTTGAGTTCCGGTGCCGTGACGAGCTCGCGCACGACGTGGATGACGTTATCTCCCACGATGCCCTCCGCCGCCGAGAAATAACCGATGCCCATCTTGATGATCCAGCGCTCGACCTCGCTGATGTCGTCCCCGCGCCACTGCTCGACGTCCTTCTGCATCTGGATGTCTTCCGGCTCCCAGTGGTTCGCCTTCATCGTCTTATACAGCTCGTAGGCCCACTGGTATTTCAGAGGCAGGATGTTGAAAAACATCGTGTCTTTGCCGTTGATGACCTTCTTCGAGTTGAAGGCCGCTTCGGCTTTGTCTTTATCGAGGGTAAAACTGCGTTTTCCCAGTTGGATCGTGATCGTTTCGGACATGACTCGGGCAAGTGGTAAAAGTAAAGGGGGCGAGACTCAATTCAGGGGGTGGGTTGCGGAAAAATCCACTGCGGAAAAATCCTGTTCATGACCACAGAGCAGACCCGAAGAAACCGCGTTTCATCCCTTTCCGACCTCTGGCAGAACGCTGCGGAGAATACCCGAAAAATCCCGTCCGCGTCAACCCTCCAATTTACTCATATGGTATCAACAATTTATTCACAATACCACATGTAGTATGCAGCGGGCGAAACGGAAAATCAAGGATTCTTAGAATTCGAGCCCCGCAAGCCTTGCTCCACCTGCAAAAAAGCCCTTCCCCTCCTCCGCCCCTCAAACCGAAAACAAGGCGCGACATCTGCCACCGCTTTTTGTGAAAAAAAATCCCCTCACCCCGCTCACCTCGATTTAGATTGACATCCTGAAAATTTCGCTTTTCCTAGGAATTTTCGCTCGTTTCTTTCTCCCGCCAGCGCACCGCCGCTTCCAGACCATCGAGCAGCTCCAGCTCTTGAAAGTCGTCGTACCTCCCCCCCTTCTCCGCCGGCGGCCAGAACACACGCGCTGCCAGCTTCTCCGCGATCATGCGGGCGCAGGCCAGCGCCGAGGTTCCGATCGCTTTTTCGTAATCTTCCCACATGACCAGTTTGACCCCGGCCTCCGAGTCTCCCAGGGCGAAATAACCCAGCTCCGGCGCTTCTTCCGCCCGCTGCGTCAGCAAGCCGGCGTAAAGCGCCAATTGCAACTGCCGCCAGCGCCTCCCCTCGTAGAGCGCGCGCTCATCCTCCGCCAAGTGCGCAGGCACCGGAGATTTCTCCGTCACCGAGGCTAGATGAACGCTCTCGACCTTCCCCCCCACCTTCCCCGTCTTATAATCAAGAATCCGCCAGGCCCCCGTCTTCTCGTGCCGGTCGATGCGGTCCACCTTCCCCACCAGGATGAATTCGCCCAGTTCCTCCTCGATTTTCTTCTCCACCGCTTCCACCCGCCAGCCCTCGGCCCGCAAACAGGCCTGCGTCCGAGCGAACCAGGACAAGCGCTGCTTCATCGCATCCGCCTGCAAGCGAATCGCCAGCGGCCAATCCTCCCCGAACCAGGCCGTCACCAAGTCATCCAGCTTCGCCCAAACCCACTCTTCAATCGCCTCGGTCTTACTGAATTCCCGCGCCTCCTCATCCCGCCCCCAGGCCTCCAGCACCTCGTGGATCAAGGAACCGAACTGCCGCTGATCCCACTCGACATGAGCCGAGGCCTCCGCCCCCATCCTCTTCACGACACTGAGATAATAGCGGAAGGGACAAAGAAGGTAAGTCGGCAGCGCCGTGATGTTCAGACGATCTGGCAAGGTCGCGCCCGCGGGAATCTCCCATTGAAAATCCCGCTCCCAGGCCGATCCGCTCTCCGGCAGCTCCAGGGCCCGGAACAAGTTCCCCACCCGCTCCGGCAAGTCCTCTTCCGCCACCGCCAGCAACAGGCGCGAAGGCTGCAGCATCTCCCCGTCCGCCCGCGTTTTCCCCAGAATGAAATCAACCTGGCCATCCTCCCGTCGTGACTCCACCAGCGAGGTCAAAAGACAGGCATCCCGCGCCGTGCGATCCGCCTCCACCGGCATCCCCAGTCGCTCCCGCGTCCCCTCGACCAACCAGGAATCCCCGCCCGGCAGGCGCGGCACTACCCCTTCGTTCATCCCGCACACCACCACTTGCCACCCACGGGAAAACAACAACTCGACCCAGCCCCGCACTTCCAAAACCCGCTCTTCCGGGCCCGGATCGCGTCGCTCGCTCAGCCGCGCCGCCAGCACCTCCAGCCAAAAACCCGGCCCCACCTGAAAACGCCCCGGCAAGTCCCCGAGTTCATCCAGCAAGGCCCGCAGCTCGCGCACTTCCGCCGCGAAGCCCTCCGGCAGCGGCTCCTGCCTCCCCAGCACCTCCAACAAACGCCCCATGATTTCCGCGAAATCACCCCGCTGGAAGTCCCCGCGCCAGCGCTCCAGAGCCTCGCAAGCTTCCAGCAAGTCCCCCGCATCCTCCGTCCCCCGCCGTTCCTGCTCGATCACCCGACGCAGGTCCGCCACCGTCTCCACCAACCAACGCACCCGCAAATCCTCCAGCAAACACGCCTTCTGCGCCCGCCGCCCCCGCACGAGAATCCCCGATTCGACACATTCCAACAAATCCGCCACCGCCCCCAAATTCCCCTCGGCCAAAAAAGAACGCCAGCGCCCCAACCACAAGGACAAGCGGGCCGGCCGCCCCGCATTCGCCGGATCATACAGAGGCCAACCCGCCGCCGTAAACTTCTTCACCAATTCCGGCCCCACCTCCGCATCCGCCGCCCCTAAGGCAAGCTCATCCGAGGCCCGCCCCCCCTCCGCCACCAGCGACAGCGCCTTCTCGGCCTGCTCCTCCGCATTCCGCGTCAAATGCACCCGCTCGGCTGGCAAGCGCATCTCCGCCCAGGCCCGTGTCGGGTGCCCCAAATCATCAAAAAGCTCTTCCTTCTCAGCCGGCGCTCCGATCAGCACTTCCACCGCCAGTCCTTGCGAGGCCAAGGCGCGCCAATGGGTTCTGACCAAGCCTCCCGCATCCGTCACGCCCGCCAAAACAAGCCGCGAAAACCCCTCGGGCAGTTCCGCCTGCGCTGCGAGAAGTTCCGCCGGGCGACTCTCCCGACCCCAGGTCTCCAGGACAGCTTCCATTCGCCACTCCAGGCGCGCCAAGGCTTCCCAGCGCGCGCCCTCGACCGAGCCCGCCAATTTCCGCGCCGCCGTCCCCACCGTCAGCCCCTCCTCCACCAAATCCCGTCGCAAGTCCCTCAGGGAACGCGCCAGCGCCAGACTCCAACCCGCCGTCTCTCCCTCCCCCGGGGCTTGCGGAAAGAGTGCCTCATAAGATCGCCAATCCCGTGTCGTCTCCAGGGTTTCGACCCAGGCCAGCTCCTCCGCCAGCTCGCTCCCCTCCCCGCCCTTCAAAAAAAAGGACGGCGTCACAACCCGGGGCGACAACAAGGCCTCGACTCCCTCCGCCGCCGCCCGTTCCAACAAAGCCCGCCGCAGCAAACGGCCACTCTGCGCCGTCGGCACGACCACGACCATCTCCGCCAGTTCCTCCCGCCGCGCCCACAGAAAATCGAGAACCAAATCGAGGAAAGGAGCCTCCCAAGACAGAAAATGACGCATCACAGGCATAGGCGAAGAAAAACAAAAAGCGCTTCGCGAACCAAGCGTCAATCTCTCCCCTCACGGAAAAGCCGCCGGCACCGGCAAGCTCGCGGGTTTGCACAAAGCCTTGCGCTTGTTCGAGCAACGCGCGCATTTCTGACAAAAATAGCGGGGCTCCACGAGCAGGGACGCCAACTTTTCCGGCTGACGCGCGATCTCGTCTTTTTTCCAATCACACAGGGTTTTTGCCATCGCTTCGCTCTCGATTCAGGGATCTCCCAGCGTGGCCGGGTCGAACCTGCGCAGAAGATAAAGGCGGAAGAGCGCTTGGCAAGCAGTTATTAAGATCGCGTCTCACTCGCGAAAATTCATCCTGTCACGGCCTTGGCGTCTTGATTGACTTGGCAAATGCTTCGATTTTACATACTTTCAAGGCATGAAAAATTTCCTCCGCTCCGCCGTCCCTCTCCTGCTCGTTCTGCCCGCCCTTTTTCTCGTCTCCTGCGGCTCCTCGCAAGTCCCGGCCTCGGGCAGCTCCCTAACCCATCATTTCGTCCCCGGAAAAACGGCCCGGCTCCTTCCCGACGGACGGGCCGTCGCCCCGCGCAGCGCCCCCCGTGCCGTTCATCTCATGGTCGCCGCCGCGAATGACTTGGTTGCCAAACCCTACCGCTACGGTGGCGGGCACGCCTCGTTTTACGATAGCGGCTACGATTGCTCCGGCGCCACCTCTTACGTCCTCCACAAAGGCGGACTCCTCGCCCGCCCGCTCGTCTCGCAAAACTTTTTTGAATACGGAGAAAAAGGCTACGGTCGCTACGTCACCATTTACGTCCGCAAGGGCCACGTTTTCCTCGAAATCTGCGGGCTGCGCTTCGACACCGGCGGCACGTGGAACTCCACCGGCCCGCGCTGGAAACCCCAACGCCGTGGCGTCTCGAAATTCATCGTCCGCCACCCGCGCGGCCTGTGATAAACAGCAAGCAATCAGTCATGAAACTCATCACCTTTCAACCACTCTACCAAACCCGCGTCTGGGGAGGACGCGAACTCGCCAATACCTTCTCCCGCGAACTCCCCGACGAGCAACCCTACGGCGAATCCTGGGAGCTCAGTGACCGACCCGACGAGCAGTCTCTCGTGTCCGCCGGCCCCTTCAAGGGACTGAGCCTGAACGAGCTCTGGCGCGAGCAGCGGGCGGAAATTTTCGGCCCGGCCTACCTTCCGGACGAGCGCGAGCGCTTTCCGCTCCTCATCAAAATCCTCGACGCCCGTGATGATCTCTCGATCCAGGTTCACCCGCCCGCGGAACTCGCTCCCCGGCTCGGAGGCGAGCCCAAAACGGAAATGTGGTTCGTGGCCCAAGCCGATCCCGGAGCGAAGCTCTACGTTGGCTTGCGAAAAGGGGTCACGGAGGCCGACTTCAAAGCCGCGCTCGCGGCAGGAGAGGTGGCCGGACTCGTCCACGCCATCGAGCCGCGCCCGGGCGAATCGATTTTCATCCCTTCCGGCCGACTCCACGCCATCGGCGGCGGATTTCTCATCTTTGAAATCCAGGAAAACTCGGACACGACCTACCGCGTCTTCGATTGGAACCGACTCGGACTCGACGGCCGGGCGCGCGAACTCCACATCGAGCAGTCCCTGGCCTCCATTGATTTCCAGGACTTCGAGCCCGGCATGGACGAGCCGCAAGATTCCCTTCTCGCCTCCTGCCCGCTCTTCGAGGTCGCCCGCGCAGAAGCCGCCGGGGGCAGTGAGATCACCGCGCCCGATCCCGAGCGCTTCTGCATCATCAACCTCATTTCCGGCCGACTCCGCAGCGCCTCCGGCAGCGAACTGAAGGCGGGTGATTGCGCCCTGTGGCCCGCGCAGGGCGAAAGCCTCACGGCGCTCACAGCCAGCGAATTTCTCCTGACCACCCTGCCCTTGCGGGATTGAAGGGCGAGGTGGAAAGGCGGCAGAAAGACGGCTTACTCCGCTTTTTCCCCGGCAATGATCTCGATGGGACGGCGGGCGAAAACGACGCCACCCTGGCCCGAGCAGTAACGGATTTCACATTTTCCCGCCTCGGCGGGAGCCTGCACTTTCATCGGGTTGCCCCGGCGCGTGTAGGTGTATTTCCCGTTCTTGCCGTCTTCGAAATCGACGGGAACGATCGTGATGTAGTCGTTCGGGTTCCCCGGGCCGGTCCACTCGATGCTGACGGGCTCGCCCGCGACCGCTTTCTCCGCCGCCTTGAGCGTGATCTCCGCTGCCTCGATGAGGATCGGGCGGCGAGCCAGCACTTTCCCGCCCTGACCGGTCATGTAACGGATTTCGCACTCCCCGGCTGCCACCGGAGCGAGGACTTTCATGGGATTTCCGCGTCGGGTGTAGGTGTATTTCGCGTATTTGCCGTCTTCAAAGTCTTTTGGCACGATCGTAAGGTAGTCGTTCGGATTCGCCGGACCGGTCCAGGTGATGGAGACGCTTTGGCCCACCACGGCCTTCTCGGCCGCTTCGATGGTCACTTCCGCTTCCTGCACGGTGATCGCGCGGCGAGCGAAAACGACGCCGCCCTGACCACTCATGTAGCGGATTTCGCACTCGCCCGGCTCGACGGGCGCGAGAACTTTCAGCGGACTGCCGCGCCGCGTGTATTCGTATTTGGCATGCTTGCCGTCCTCGTAATCCTTCGGCACAATAGAGATGAAATCATTCGGATTGGCCGGGCCGCTCCATTCGATGCTCACCGGCGTCCCGATCCCCGTCGTTTCCGGTGCTTTCAGGATCACCTTGGCCTCATCGACGAGAATGGGCAGCCGCGCGAGGACTTTGCCGCCGTCTCCCGTCATGTAACGGATTTCACACTCGCCGGCTGTCACAGGTGCGAGGACTTTCAATGGACTGCCTCGGCGCGTGTACTCGTATTTCGCGTATTTACCATCTTCGTAGTCCTTCGGGACGATTGTGATGTAATCGTTTTTGTTCGCGGGTCCGGTCCAGGTGACTTTCACGCTGTTTCCAACGGTGCAACGCTCTTCCGCCTGCAAGGTCACTTCGGCCTTCGTCACTTCGATGTCCGCACGGGCCAGAACTTTGCCGCCCTGCCCGCTCATGTAACGGATTTCGCAAGCGCCCGGCGTGATCGGCGCGAGCACGTCCAGCGGAGTCCCCCGGCGCGTGTAGTTGTAACGCCCGTATTTTCCTTCCTCGGTCTCTTTCGATACGATGGTGATGTAATCGCCCTGATTGTCCGGACCGGTCCAGGCCACTTTCACGTTCGATCCCGCCACGACCTTTTCCGGGCCTTTCACGCTGGCTTCGACCGCGGTCACCATGATGTCGGCGCGCCCGAGGACTTTGCTGCCGCGAGCTGACATATAACGCAGCTCCGCCGGACCGACGTCCATGATGGCGGTGAGCTCCAAGGGACTTCCTTTCCGCGTGTAAGAGTAATTGCGGTGGCGACCGTCTTCCAGCTCCTTCGGCACGATCGTCACGTAGTCGCCCGCGTTGTCCGGTCCTTCCCAAGTCACTTTGAAGCGACTCCCCGCGGGCACCTCGGCCGGCCCGCTCACGGTCGCCGGATCGAGCTTGATCTCCATCTTCTCTTCTTTTTCCTCCTTCACCTCGTCCAGGGTCATGCGCAGGGCATCGAGCAGCGTGTCGGCGTCATTGGCGTGGAGAAATCCCCCACCCGTCTCCTTCGCTAGACATTCGATCGAGCGCGCGTCTTCCTGATCGAGATCAAAGGCCACGACGTGGGCCGTGAAATCGACGCCGAGTTCTTCCAGCTTTTTCGCGGCCTCGCAAGGATCCCGTTCACAGGTCTCCTTGCCGTCCGAGACGAGAATAACACTCGCTTTTTGCTCTTTGAAAGCCAGATTTTCCGCCGCGAACTCCACCGCGCTCGTCAGGGGCGTCATTCCTTTCGGCACGATGTTGTCCACGACCTCCTTGAAACGCGCTTTGTCCACTTTCGCCGGGTCGATCAGAAGCTGGATGTCATCGCATTCCCCTTTTTTCCGGTGCCCGTAGGCCACCAGACCGAGATTGACGTTCTCGGGCACTTCCTCGACCAGCTGATGGATGACGCGCCGCGCGATGGCGATTTTCGCCTCTCCCTTGACCTGCCCCCACATGCTACCGGAGGCGTCGAGCACGATGATGGCATTCACCTCATCCTCACTTTGCCCCGCTTCCTGCGCCCCCGCTGGAGGAAGGGCGAGCAGAGAGAGCAAGAACGAGAGCACGAGCTTTCGGGAAATCATATAGTTCTTCATGAATCAATAAGGCTAAATTTGTTAAGCCACTTCAAGCCTCCCCTGTCAATCCTTCCTTGAAATTCTCTCCGGATGCTTTAGGGTGCGCCCCCATGTCACTAAGTCCCTGCGCCCCCTCTCTTCCCGAAAACTTCCTGCGCCCTTGCAGATAATTTTCTCGCCCGCGCGCTTTACTTGTGACTCCATCGCGCTTGGCGCCCTCTCTCTGGCACCATCCCATCGGCGCAACGCGACGGACCGCATTCTTACCTACCAATCAATATGAGCACCAAACCCCTGAAAATCGGCATCCTCTCCCGCAATAAGAACCTCTACTCCACGAACAGCCTCGTCAAAGCCGCCGAAACCCGGGGTCACGAAGTCCACGTCATCGACTACCTCCGCTGCTACATGAGCATCGTCTCGATGAAGCCCAAAATTTATCTCGGCGAAGAAGAACTCACCTTCGACGCCGTCATCCCGCGCATCGGCGCCTCCCACACCTTCTACGGCACCGCCGTCGTTCGCCAATTCGAGATGATGGACACCTTCCCGCTCAACGAGTC
>JBNNED010000232.1:0-7005 GCA_050285825.1 Verrucomicrobiales bacterium
AAGCGGCTTTCGTAATAATACTCAATGTCCCGGTCGTCGCGATCCAGCAGGTTGAGAACATCGAGCGAGACCTCCCAGTCTTCCCAGCGGTAGCCGAGGCGGGAGTTGAGCTGGAGGCTGCTTTTCGACTCCACCGAGCCGCTTTCTTCCAGCGGTCGCGGGGCGAAATACCGCAGGCGCATCGCCCCGAACCAGCCAAGCTCGCGCCCGAGCACCAAGCCCGCCGAGAGAGCGTGCTCGACGGAATTCGGCACCTCCCGCATCCCCGGGGCCACGCCCACGAAGCGCGCCTGCGCCCAAGCGTATTCCACATCGAAGCTCACCCAATCACGCGGGCGCCAATACGCCGCCGCCTCGACCCCCCAGCGCTCGGAGGCGTCACTCGCTTCCGTCCCGCCCCCATCACCGACGAAGACCAACTCGCTGTCGCTTTCCAGGTACCACAGAGCCAGCGTCGCCGTCACGTCTTTGATCCGACTCGTCCGCAAGCCCAACTCCGCCCCCTTCGTCCGCACCAGGGGATCAACGGCGTCCGCCGCGCTCACGCCATCGCTGGGATCCACGGAAATCGTCGCTCCGCGGGCGTCATTGCTGTGAAAACCCAGCCCGCCATTGAGGTAAAATTCCGTCTCTTCCCAAGGCCCAAGGACGAGGTGGAATTTCGGACTCAAAATCCCATCCGACTCCGTTCCCGAGTTGGCTCCCAGGTCACTATCGACGTCGAAATAAACGACATCTCCCCGCAGTGCGCCTCCGATCCGCAACCAGTCATTGACGCGCGTTTCGTGTTCCGCGAAGAGGCTATAACTGCCGGCGAAAACGTCATCCTCCCGCACCGTCCCCACGCGCTGCCGCCGCTCCGTGGCGTAGAGCCCGATCCCGTCGATCCAGTCATTACGCGTCTGGAAGCCGACGCGCGTGCGCTGCTCTTTTCCGGCCACATCCCAGTCCCATTCATGCCAAATATTGAGCCCCGCGAATAAACGATCCTCGTTCTGCTCGAACTGGTCGCCCCGCACCGGGTCATTCAAAAAATAGGTGAAATTCGAAAACAACCGCAGCCCGTAACCACCGAACCAAGCATCGACATGCGTCTTGCCCGCCTCCGAGGTCCGCTGCCACTGCGTCGAGAGAGAAAAGCGGTCCGTCTCCCCGCCCGTGAGATCATCCAGAGCCCCGTAGCGCCCGACCAAACCGCTTTGCCACGCACGCTGCGCGATTTGATCCGAGGAATCCCAACTGCCGTCGTGCCACAGCGCCGTGACATTCCAGTAATCATCCCCCTCGCCGACGTGATAACGCGCGAAGAGATTCGCCCGACCGTAGTCATTGCCCCGGTCCCACGGCCCGTCCTCCTGCGTCCACTCCGCCCCGAAACTCAACCAACCCTCGCCCAGCTTCCAGGAATCTCCATAAACGACCCGGAAATAATCATACGAGCCATAAGTCGTCTCCAAAAACCCCTCCTCGAACCAAGGTGCCAGGTGATACTCCGCCCCCCCGGCCGTCGAAAAATCGCCGTCGCGACCCCGGAACGGACCTTTGAAGTAATCGAGGTGATCGGCAAACTCCGGCACGATGAAATTCAAATCGGCATAGCCCTGCCCGTGCGCGTGCGTGCGGTAATTCGCCGGCATCCCGTCGAGACTCACCCGGAAATCCGTCCCGTGATCCAAGTTAAAACCCCGCACAAAATACTGATTGGCCTTCCCCCCGCCCGCGTGCTGCGTCACCACCACCCCTGGCACGACCTCCAACAGCTCCCCGCGCCGCAAAACCGGCCGCTCACTCAACTCCGCCCGGTCCGCCCGCCCCGCGCTCGCCGCCTCCACCTGCCCGATCAAATCCTCCGCCTTCCCCGTCACTACCAAGGGATCCAAGACCCCCTCGGGCACCTCATGCGCTCCCAACGACTGTCCCAACACGATCAAAAAACACAACTCTCGCTTCATCCTCCCCAAAATGCCCGGATCACTCTGAGGCTCAAGGCAAATCGCCCTCAGCGATCTCCCGCTTGCAAAATCGGACATCAGCCGCATCTTCTGCCATGCTCTACCAACGTCTTCTCATCCTCGCCCTCGCCTGTCTGGGTTCCCTCTCGGCCCAAGACGAAAAAAAGGCGGAAAAAGCCCTCCCCAAGCCCATTCTTCTCGTCCTCAGCCAGCATCCGCACATGGGTGAGGAAAAAACGCCCACCGGCTTCTTCCTTTCCGAAGCCTCCCACCCCTGGCACGTCTTTCACCTCAGCGGCTTCCCCGTCCAACTCGCCAGCGTGAAAGGCGGATTCGCCCCTCTTGATCCGAAAAGCTTCAAGCTCGACGACCCCGTCAACAAGACCTTCATGACCAACTTCGGCAGCGAACGAGACGGACGCCAAGGGGTCGCCAAAACTCTCCCGCTCTCGCAAGCCGATCCCGCCGACTACTCCGCCATTTTCTTCGCCGGCGGACACGGCGCGATGTGGGACTTTCCCCTCGATGAAAAGCTCGCCCAACTCACCGCCGCGATCTACGAGCAGGGTGGTGCCGTGGGGGCGGTCTGTCACGGACCCGCCGCCCTCGTCAATGTCACTCTGAGCAGCAATCAACGCTTGGTCGCCGGGAAGAAAGTGGCCGTCTTCACGAACTCCGAGGAACGCGCCGTCAAACTCACCGAGACCGTGCCCTTCCTCCTCGAAGACGCCATGAAAAAGGCCGGCGCGGAACCCGTTGTGGGACCGGACTTCAAGGAAAACGCCGTTCTCGACGAGCGACTCGCCACCGGCCAGAACCCGGCTTCCGCCACGAAAACCGCCGAACTCCTCCTCAAAGCCCTCGGCTACAAGCCAGCGCCCATCCCGGAACCGGAAGCCAAGCACCACGAGTGATTCCCCCGCCGGGAACCGTCGAAAGCGACGGGAATTCCTTGAAAGAGCTGGTCGGCACCGCTCCGTAATTTCAGGTCGCAGCCTATGAAACACCTCTTGCCAGCCCTCGCGACCCTCGCCTCCTTCGTTCTCTCCGGCTTCGCGGAGGAGAGCAAAGCCCTCTGGGAACTCGGTCGCGACGCCATCCCCACGGAACTGCAAAAAGGTCAGATCGAGCTCAAGGACGGCCAAGTCGCCCTGCGAGACGGCGCGGCCTTCGCCGTTCCAGCTTCGGCCTTCCCCGATCAGCAGAATTTCACGGTCGAAGTCAGTTTCGAGCACCTCGAACTCGTCGAGCAGTCGCGATTCACCGCGATGAGCAAGCAAAGCGGAGCCGAGGCCAACGATGGCTTCACCCTGGATCTGAACTACCGCAAGGAACCTTACTACGCGCGGCGCATCGGCTCCTACGTGAATAACATTTTCATGAGCTCGCCCGGCATCGGCGGAAAAACCGGCCCGCAGCTCGGCACCACCTACACCCTGACGCTGGCCGTGCGCGAGGGCTACGCCAGCTTTTACCTCGATGACAGACTGATCAAGCGCTGCTACATGGCCATGGTCCCGAATGATGAGCCGATGTGGGTCGGGCGCGCGCTCAAGGGACAAGACGCCACCCTCCCGGTTCTCATCAAGAGCGTGAAAGTCCACGGTCCCTCGTTTCACTACGTCTCGCCGAAAGAAAACAAAAGCGCCCACCCCCGCGGGGCCGTAGCGGGCAAAGGCTGGGCCCTCGACGTCCCGAAAATCGAGCACGAAGACTGGCCGAAAATCCTCATCTACGGAGACTCCATCTCCATGGGCTACCGGGGCTCCTTCATCCCCGAAATGCGGAAAAACGAAGCTTACGTCTTCCACTGCGTCCACTTCGTCGGTGGCGAAGTCCCCCGCGCCGCCCTCACGGAAATGGCCGCCCGCTACCGCTTTGACGCCATCGTCTTCAACAACGGCCTGCACTCCCTGCACTGGACGCCCGACAAAGTCAGCGACGAGCAAGTCGGGAAACGCATGCGCGATCTCGCCCGTTGTTTCAAGACCGGCGCTCCGCAAGCGAAGATCTTCTACCTCACGACCACGCCCCACACCGCCGCCCGACCCGCCAAAGAACAGCCCGTCGCAGCTCTTGGCGAGAAAAACGAGGTCGTCATCCGTCTGAACAAAATTTCCGCCCAAGTCATGCGCGAGGAAGACATCGCCTTGATCGACGTCTATCCCCTCTTCGCCGGGAAACTCGACCTCGCCAGCGGCGACGGCTACCACTGGAGCTCCGCGGCCTACCAACTCCTCAGCAAAGACATCGCCAAGCACGTCCTCCCCGCCATCGGCAAATAGCCGGCAGCAGCGCCGATCTTGTTAAAAATCAATTCATTGGGCAAGGCCCCACCAAAAGCCGCCAAGTCATCGCTAGCGACTCAGCCCGGGCTTTCGCCATCGTGTCTCCACGGCCTCCGCGCCTCCAAAGCGTGCTCGGAGTCCATGATTTGACACGAAACATGAACAAAGCATCCCGCATTCTACCAGTCGGCCTCCTCCTCGCCGCCCCCCCTCTCACCGCCGCCCTGATCGACCTCGGCTACCCGACCATGGGCAACGGCAGTTACTTCAACCAAACGATCCCCGGTATCGGCAGTTATCAGGCCATTACGGCCAGCGCCGTGACGGAAAGCGATCATCATACCGGATCTGGACTCAATATCTGGAACCCGGAAGAATCCGCCTATTACCTCCACAGCTTTGGCTATCTCAAATTCGACCTGAGCTCCCAAAGTGGCCCGCTGGGCGCCGCACACCTCGTCTTGGACTTGTCCCGCTTTTCCTCGAATAGCCAGGCCTCAACGACCTTCACCCTGATTGCCCTTGGGGCTTCTTACGAGGATACCGACGGCATTCTGGGCAATGAATACCAGGATTTCAGCGGTCAGACCGGAGGCACCATGATTGATCCGGTTCATCCTGAACACGGTCAGGAAGCCATCGACTGGTATGAGCAATACGTCGCCAATGGTTTCGAGGTCGGCTCACTCACCTTGTTTGATCCCGACAATCCCGAACTCGGCTCCGATATCGGAAGTATCGACGTCACCGACATCGTGAATGAGTGGATCGCCGGCACTCGCGCCAATTACGGCTTCGCCATCCGACCCGATGGCGGAGACGGGCGCTTCGAGATCGAAACCCAGAGAAACGCCCCCCAGACGAGCAGCGTCGGCCCCTACCTCTCCACCGTCCCCGTGCCAGAACCCTCCGCCCTCCTCCTCTCCGCCTTCGGCCTCGCCGGACTCCTCCGCCGCCAGCGCCAAGGCTCGTAAAACCACCTTGCAGAATGAGCTAGTGTCCCGAGCGCTAAGGTCGTTAAATTTGGAAGTCCGGGAGAGTTTTTGAAAATCACCTCGCTGCGCTCGATTTCGAGGCGGGCATGGATCTTTTTTTCAACTGCGTCGTTGCTCGTCGGTCACGAATCTCGATTCGCTCCCTCCTCGCGCCTTTCATTTGCAAAAAATCTCTCATGCCAAATTCAACGCTCTTACCACTCAGGACACTAGCGGGATCATTCCCAACACCCCAGACCCTGCCCGGCGCAGGGTCTTTTTTTGTCGTTTTCCCGCCGTGCAGACGCAAAAAAAGCTCCCGAGTTCGCTCGGAAGCTTTGCCTTGATAGAACACATTCAAACCAAATCAGATTTGGTCGATTGGCGTGGGCCTTGATTTTCGCGGCAAGGCGCGCAGAGGGAGTGGCATTATACCAATGAGCGAAACGAGCTGGTAGAATGGCTGAGTCGGTTTTCGTGGAAAATCAAGGCGTGAGGCGCGCGTGGTGTGAGCACCACAAGCAACGAACAACGCCGATTTTACCGGAAAACGGCCAGCTTCTTAAAAAATGCGTAGCCTGATATTCACAGAATGTTGAAACTCTCCATTCTGCCAGATCGTTTTGTGAGTTGGTATTAGCCTTTTTTGAGGACTTCGACTTTCACCGGCACCACCCCGGCCTTGATGAAGCCGAGCTTCTGTGCCGCGCCCTTGGTGACATCAATGATGCGCCCTTTGATGAAGGGGCCGCGGTCGTTGATGCGCACCACAACGGATTTTCCGTTGTGCTTGTTGGTGACGCGCACCTTCGTGCCCATGGGCAGGGTTTTGTGAGCCGCCGTCATGGCGTAATCATTGAGCTTCTCGCCGCTGGCCGTGGCCGTGCCGCCGTTGCATTTGATCTCATACCAGGAGGCTTTGCCGAGGTGGGTGCTCACGACTTTCGGACCTGCCGGCTGCACCGGGGCCTTCGCTTGGTTCGCTTTGCTGGTCGACGTGCAAGCGGTCAAAGCCAGCAGACACATGATAGAAAGGAGGATTTTTTTCATGGCGCGCTGCCTTTCCGCCAGATCCGTGCCATGCGCAAGAAAAAAATGAAAATTTTTTTCCTATGCTTCTCCGCCCATTGCGGCATTTTTTTCTTTGATGAACTATTGGTTGCTGAAATCCGAACCCGACGCCTTCTCTATCGACGACATGAAAAAAGCCGGTCGCGAACCCTGGGACGGCATTCGTAACTACCAGGCCCGCAACTTCATGCGCGACGAGATGCAGGAAGGCGACCTCGCCCTCTTCTACCACTCCAACACCAAACCACCGGGAGTCACCGGCCTCGTGCGCGTCGTCGGAGAGCCCTACCCGGACGCCCTCCAGTTCGACGAATCCTCGAAATACCACGATCCGAAATCCAAAAAAGACGATCCACGCTGGGTCTTGCGTGATATGGAATTCGTCGCCAAATTCGACACCTACGTTCCCCTCGCCCAACTCAAGGACGATCCCGCCCTCGACGAACTCCTCATCCTGCGCAAAGGCAGCCGACTCTCCATCACCCCAGTCGAAGCCAGGCACTTCAGGCACATCTGCCAACTCGCCGGCTACGCTTTATAAAGCTGGACGAGCCTGCCAAATTTATCATTGGCCGCTCCCCGGTTCTTTGTTATCGAAAGCACCTGATCTATGAAAAAGTTAGCCCACTTGGCCCTCGCCTCACTTCTCATCACTCAGCTCCCGGCCGCCCTTACCTACGTCGAAAGCGGCGGACAAGTCGTCGGTGAAGCTGAAATTTA
>JBNNED010000233.1:0-5568 GCA_050285825.1 Verrucomicrobiales bacterium
CACCACGCGCGCCTCACGCCTTGATTTTCCACGAAAACCGACTCAGCCATTCTACCAGATAGTTTCACTCATTGGTATTAGGGGTGGACTTTTGAGGGCTTTGGCTTTGTAAGGGGGCATGACGGAAACGGAGCTGAAGGAGGTCTTGGATAAGCACGGGGTCTTGCCGTCGAAGAAGTTGGGGCAGAACTTTCTCGTGGATGAGAATACCGCGCGGTGGATTGTCGGTCAACTGGAGCTGAAGCCGGAGGACACGGTGGTGGAGGTCGGACCGGGGGCGGGGGCCTTGACGGAGCATGTGGTGGGGCAGGTGCGACGGGTGATTCTGGTGGAGTATGATCGACGTTTGGCCGGTTTTTTGGCGGAGCGATTTGCCGGTCGTCCGGAGGTCGAAGTGGTGCATGCCGATGCCGTGAAGTTCGATTTGCGGCCTTTGTTTGCGGAGGGACCGGTGAAGTTTCTGGGCAATTTGCCTTATTCGGCGGGTGGGGCGATTTTACGGAATTTTTTGAAGCAGCCGACGCCGGTGAGCCGGGCCGTTCTGATGTTGCAGAAGGAGATGATCGATCGCATCCAGGCCTCGCCGGAAGATCCGGGGAAGGACTACGGGGTCTTGAGCTTGCGCATGCAGGTGGATTGGGATTGCGAGGCGGTGAAGGTCGTCCCGCCAGGCTGTTTTTATCCGCGACCGCAGATTGATTCGACGGTGATGCGGGTCGATCCGCGGGCGGAGGAGCTGCCGGTTTATGATCGGCGCTTGTTTGATGAATTGGTGCGTCGGGGCTTCTCGCAACGGCGCAAGCAACTGCACAAGAACCTGCCGTCGGAGGTCGATTGGGAGGCCGTGTCGGCGGAGTTGGGTTTGGAGAAAACGGTGCGGGCGGAGGAGCTGGGGGTGAGGCAGTGGGTGGCTTTGACGAGGCTGCTGGACCCGCTTTTTGTGGCGGATGAAGGGCAGAAGGCCGGGGAGATGTTGGCGGTGGTCGATGAAAATGACGTCGTGACGGGCGCGGAGCGGCGGGATGTGGTGCATGAGCGGGGTTTGCGGCACCGGGCGGTGCATTTGTTCGTGCTGAATAAGAAAGGGGAAGTGTTTTTGCAAAAGAGGTCGCGCCTGAAGGACAAGTGCCCGGGCTTGTGGGATTCCAGCGCGGCGGGTCACGTCGATGCCGGTGAAGATTACGGACCGTGTGCGCGGCGGGAGCTGGAGGAGGAGTTGGGTTTGACGGTGGAAGAAGAGGCCTTGCGCGAGGTCGGGCGGATCGCGGCGGCGGAGGATACGGGTTGGGAATTTGTGCGGCTTTATGCCTTGCGGGCGGAAGGGGCGCTGCGTTTTCCCTGTGTGGAAATCGAGTGCGGGGAGTGGTTTTCGATGGCGGATACCGAGCGCTGGGTGCGGGCGCGGCCGGAGGATTTCGCGCCGGGCTTTGTGCGCTGCTGGGAACTCTGGCGGGAGGCCAATCCGGGGGTGTTCGGGGCGGAGTAGTTGCTGGTGACGAGTCTTTGACGCTGAGGGTGCCTTGTGCTACCTTGTGCTATGAAAAAGATACTCGTGGCGATCGATTTTTCGGATGTCAGTGCTCGGGTTTTGCACATGGCTGGTGATTTGGCGCGGACGCAGGGCGCGGAGCTGCACCTCGTTCACGTCATGGAGCCGGAGCCGACGTATTCGGCGTATGGATTTACGGGCGATGATTTGCCGGCCATGCGGGAATATCACGAAGAGGCGCGCAAGCGGGCGCGACGGGCTCTCGACAAGCGGGTGGCCGATGTCGGCGGGGGGGTGGTCGTGCGCGAGAGATTGCTGGATGGGAGACCGGTCGATGAGATTCTCGAGCACGCGACGCAGGAAAAAATCGATCTCATCATCGTGGGCAGTCACGGTCACGGAGCGATTGCCAGTTTGTTTCTGGGCTCGGTCGCGGAGTCCTTGGTGCGACGGGCGAAATTTCCGGTTCTCGTCGTGCCCGCCGCGAGCTGAGAACAGACCTTGCGCGCATTTTTTGACAATTTCTTCATCAAGTTCCCAAAAATAAAGGTTGGTAATTCTCCGCTTCGGTGTTATCTGACCGCGAACCCCTCCATCGAATATCCCTAGGTATGTTTCAACGTATCCCATTCCACCGCGTCAACTGGACGAATACCGTCTTCCTCTTTTTTATCACTCTTCTCGGCGCCGTCGGGGCTCCGCTTTACCTCTGGCACTATGATTTGCCTTGGCAGATGTGGACGCTCTTCACCTTTTATATCATCGCGACCGGCCTGAGCATCACGCTGGGTTATCACCGACTTTTTTCCCACCTTTCCTTCAAGGCGAAGTGGCCCGTGCGGCTTGGGACCTTGATTTTCGGAGCCTGCGCCTTTGAAAACTCCGTTCTGAACTGGGCTTCGGACCACCGTCGCCACCACAAACACACGGATCACGACGACGATCCCTACGATATCAGCAAAGGCTTCTTCTGGGCGCACATCGGCTGGATTTTGTTCAAGCTCAATCCCGAGCCGCCCATGGACAACGTCAAAGATCTCCGCAAGGACGCCCTCGTCCGCTGGCAATACAAGTGGAATCACGCCATTGCCGTGCTCGTGGGCCTGGTTTTTCCGGCCGTGGTCGGTTACGCCTTGCAAGGCCCGGCCGGAGCCCTCGGTGGTTTCCTCGTTGTGGGAGCCCTGCGCGTGGTCTGCGTCCAGCAGTGCACCTTCTTCATCAACTCCTTGTGCCACACGGTGGGACGCCAGCCGTATTCGACGCGTTGCAGCGCCCGGGACAGCGCCCTGATGGCCTTCCTGACCTTCGGTGAGGGCTATCACAACTACCACCACGAATTCCAGCACGACTACCGCAACGGGGTCAAGGCATGGAATTTCGACCCGACGAAGTGGTCGATCTGGCTTCTTGAGAAGATGGGCTTGGTCAGTGACTTGCGCCGCGTGCCGACGCAGAAGATTCTCCTCGCGGAAATGAAAGAAGCGCGCCGTCGGGCGGAAATGACTCTGGCCGAGATTGAGAACGGGGGTGCCACGGTTTGTGAGCAGGCCCTTGCGAAAGTCGAGACCCTCATGGAGCAACTCAGTGAGAATTATCACGAACTCGAAACCGCCATCTCCGATCGTTTGGAAATGTCTAAAGAGAAGCTCGGTCAGTGGCGGCGGGAAACGCGCGCTCTGGTGGCCGGTCTGGGGCAACTGCGCCCCGTCGCGGTCTAAGTTGCCGGGACTTCCCATTTTTTTGCTGATTTCTGTATGGAACGAGATTTAGGGACCCAGCCTTTGGATCACTTGTTGGAGGCGTGGGGGCTGAGCAACCACGAGATCGTGGAGGCTTCTCCGGAGCAGCTCACGCACAAGCAGGTGCAGCGGGCTCGCAGTGGGCGACGCTTGACGCTGAAAATGGAGATGAAGCTGGCGCGCTCCCTGAACTTCGCGATCTGGGGTCGGCTCAAGGACGAAGAGCGGGAGAACTACGTGGAGTATTTTCCCAAGCATTTGTTCAATTACCACAAGGCCTATGATCCCGAAGCGGCCGATGCGAACGAGTCCCTCTACGGGCAGCTTGCGGGTCGCAAGATGCGGAAGGACTTTCGCCAGGAACTGGGCCTCGAAGATTGAGAGCCGCTGAGCGCGCTGGGAGGCCGGAAAATGAGGGTTCTTCACCCTTGGGGGGCGAATTGCTAAATAAGTCTCGAAAATTCTTGCCTCGCGCGCTTTTTCACGTTAATTCCGCGCGCCTTCTTATCAAGCCGTGCATCAATGAGGAGCCAGAAGGGAACGGACGGCGGTTTCTCACCCAAAGCGTCCGGGTGCTTTAACCCGGGACAAATTATGGTTAATGAACTGATTAAAGAAATGGTGGACGCTGGCGTTCACTACGGGCACCAAACGAAAAAATGGAACCCAGGCATGAAGCCTTACCTCATGCGCAGCATGAGCGGGATCCACATCATCGACCTCGAAAAGACGGTCAAGTGCCTTGATAAAGCAGCGGATTTCCTTTCCGAACTGGCTTCCAAGAAGAAAAACATCCTCTTCGTTGGCTGCAAACGCCAAGCCCAGGAAGCGATCAAAGAAGCAGCCGAAGCAACCGGTCAACACTACGTGAATTACCGTTGGCTCGGTGGTATGCTGACGAACCAAGCGACCATCCGCAAGTCCGTCGAGCGCATGAAATACCTCGAAGACATCGAAAAAGCTCCCGAGTATAAGTCGATGTCCAAGAAAGAGTTGGCAGCGCTCAACCGCGAGAAGGAAAAACTTCAGCGCAACCTCCACGGGGTGCGCACTCTGGAGAAAAAACCCGACGCCGTCGTCATCATCGACACCGCCAAGGAGTCCATCGCCGTGGCGGAAGCCCGTCGCCTCAAGATCCCCATCGTGGGCGTGATCGACAGCAACGGTGACCCATCGCTCGTTGATTACCCGATTCCGGCCAATGACGACGCCATGCGTTCGATCCGGATCATCCTGCAGAACCTCGTTGACGGCATCGTCCTCAGCCAGAAGTCCTAAGCGATTTTACCACCCAGAAAGAGAACAATGATTACCGCATCACAAGTCAAAGAACTCCGCGAAAAAACCAACGTGGGGATGATGGAGTGCAAGCAAGCGCTCAAAGAATGTGACGGCGACATGGACGCCGCCGTGAAATACCTCCGCGAGCGGGGGGCCGTGAAAGCCGCCAAGAAGGCCGACCGCGAAGCCAAAGAAGGCATCGTCGCCGCCAAGTTGTCGGATGACGGCAAGTCCGGCGTGCTCATCGAAGTGAACTGCGAGACCGACTTCGTCGCGAAAAACGACAACTTCGTGGCTTTCGTCAACGAAGTTCTCGACGCGTCTGTCGCCTCCGGTGCCAGCGACGTCGAGGGCGCTCTGGCCGCTGACAAGGGCGGTGAAAGCATCGACGCCTTCATCAAAGCCAAGGTCATCGAGATTGGGGAAAACCTGCAACTCCGTCGCCTGGAGCGTTTCGACGTCTCGGGCGAAGGGGCCGTTGCTTCCTACATCCACCTCGGTGGCAAGGTTGGCGTTCTTCTCGAAGTCGCCACCGGCAAGGCCGAAACCGCGCAGAGCGAGAGCTTCCAGGACCTCGTCAAGGACCTCACCCTGCACATTGCCGCCGCTGCTCCGTCCGGCCTCAGCCGCGATGACATCCCCGCCGAGCTCGTCGAAGCGGAGAAGGACATCTTCCGCAAGCAGATGGAAGGTCAGAACAAGCCCGAGAATATCATCGAGAAAATCATCGAAGGAAAACTCAGCAAGTTCTACTCCGAGCAGTGCTTCCTTGAGCAAGGCTTCATCAAAGATCCGGACACCACTGTCCGTGCTTTGGTCGAATCCAAAGCAAAAGAACTCGGTGACAGCATCGAGATCAAGCGCTTCGTCCGCTTCGGACTCGGCGAGTAATTCGCCCAAACCAATCACCAAAAAACCGGCAGGCTGTAAAAGCTTGCCGGTTTTTTTTATATTCAAACAGAAAGAATTCAGCGGCGGCGACGTGCCAGCAGCGAAAGTCCGCCGAGCAGGAGCAGAGAGGTGTGGGAGGGCTCTGGGATGATGAGGACCTCGCTGAGT
>JBNNED010000234.1:0-3325 GCA_050285825.1 Verrucomicrobiales bacterium
GAAAAGAGGTTCCCGACGCGCACCGGCACCCCGAGTTCCCGCGCCGCCTCGACATGCGCCGCCACGAGCTCGTAATCCGCGATGGCCGCGAAATCGTATCCCCCGAAGCGCGCGCGGTTCACCCCGCTGTCCGTGCAGCCCCCCATCCCGATGAGGACATCGCGCACCTTGACGGCCTCACTCACCGCTCCGCAACTCCCCACCCGCACCAAATTCCGCACCCCATACTCCGTGATCAGCTCTTTGGCATAAATCGAAATCGAGGGAATCCCCATCCCCGAACCCATCACCGACACCGGCGTTCCCTTATATCGGCCGGTGAAGCCCAGCATGTTGCGCACGCCGTTGACTTCCTCGACTTGCTCCAAAAAATTCTCGGCAATGAACTTCGCCCGCAGCGGGTCGCCCGGCAAGAGCACGGTTTCTGCGAAGGCGCCCTCTCCGGCTCCAATGTGTGGTGTGGACATCACCTGAACAAAAGCCCAATCCCCCAGCCACCACAAGTTCAAAAAGCCAGCAACTTCGAAATCCCCCCCTCCCCCAAACAGGTGATAAAAAAGATGAATGACAACTCGCACGCCATGCGTATCATCCACCCATGAAATTTTTCACTCATCTGGCTCTCGCGGCCCTCGCCCTCCTCCCCGTCGCCCAAGCCGACCAGGCCATCACCTTCGATAACCTTCCCTTGGGCGACGAGAAGAAGCCTCTCATCCTCCGCACCTACCTCCCCGATCCGGGTCTCCCCGACGCCTACTTCGCCCACCACGGCCAGGGCGCTCCCTCGCCCAAATACAGCCCGAACGACGGCCTCGACAAAAAAGGCGAATACCAGCCCGTCACCGGCCTCCCCGCCGCCATCGGCGTCAACCACGGAGCCGCCCTTTCCTACGCTTTCGACACCGTCGAATGCCGTCTTGCCTACGCCTGGCAGGGTGGTTTCCTCGACATGTATCCCTACTGGGGCAACCCCGACCGCGGCAACCGCCTTTCCTTCAACTACGTCCCCCACCTCGTCGGCAACCTCTTCTACCAGGCTCCCGCCGAATCGGAAATCCTCGTCGACGGCAAGCCCCTGACCTCTCTCGGCACGCCGAAATACCTCGGCTACGATCTCGATAAAAACGGCGTTCCCACCTTCCTCTTCAAGCGCGGTGACTACCAGTTTGCCCTCAATCTCGCCCCCGACAGCTCCGCCCCGCTCAGCCTCAAGCTCACCCTGAGCTCCGACCAAGCCAAATCCCTCACCCTCGGCGATTCCAAAGGCGAAAAAACCCTTAGCCACACCCTCACCGGAGCTAAAATCGCCTCCTTCCAAGGCTTCCCCCGCAACGTCGATATCAAAGAAGCCTCCATCGCCAACGGCCAGCTCCTCTACGACTCCCTCGGCTGCTCCGCCTGTCACTCCATCGACGGCTCCCTCGGCCACGGCCCGACCTTCACCGGCCTCTACGACTCCCTCCGCCCCGTCGAAGGGAAAAAAGACCCCGTGAAAGCCGACGCCGCTTACCTCCTCGAATCGATCAAAGATCCCAACGCCCTCACCGCCAAAGGCTTCCCGCCCAACTACATGCCACCATACAAACTCAAGGAACTCGAATACGAATCCCTCGTCCTCTTCATCCAGTCCGTCGCCAAAGGTGAGTAAAACAAGGAAGGCAGACCCCGCCTGCAACCTCAACTGAATACTTAAAACCTCATACTTTATCTTTTTTTTCCCATGAAAACCTCTCTGACCACCCTCTTCAGCCTCGCCGCCCTCGCTCTTCCTCTCGCGGCGGGCGAAAAAGAATTCAAAGCCAGCTACCAGTTCGAAACCATCCCGCTTCCCGAAAACGCCCCGCCCGAAGTCGGCGGCGTCGCCTTCGACCCCAAAGGCGACCTCTACGTCGTCCTCCGTCGCTCCGACGTCTTCCGCGCCACCCCGACGGATGACCCGGCGGACTTCAAGTGGACTCTCTTCGCCAACGGCTTCCACAACGGCTGCGGCCTCGTCGCCCCCGAACCCGGGAAAATCCTCGTCACCCAGATGGCCGAACTGACCTCCGCCACCGACAGCGATGGCGATGGCAAAGCCGACCAATACCGCCTCCTCGCCGACGACTGGGGCCTCTCCGGCAACTACCACGAAACCAACGCCCTCTGCCCCGATGGCAAAGGCGGATACTTCCTCGCCATCGGCACCGCCTCCCACAACGGCCCGACCTTCGAGCACACCAAAAACGACTACTCCAAATTCGGCCGGCGCGGACGCAACTTCTCCTCGGTCAAAAACCGCGGCTGGATCCTCCACTTCGACCCCGCTACCGGCCAAACCACCCCCTGGGCCTCCGGCTTCCGCATGCACAACGGCATCTACACCGACCCCGACGGCAACACCTGGTGCAGCGATAACCAAGGCGACTGGAAAGCCATCACTCCCTTCTACCACATTGAAAAAGGCAACTTCTACGGCCACCCCTCCTCCCTCGTCTGGGATGCGGAATGGCCCGCCGACAAAGACCCGCTGCTCACCTACCGCAACGACCTCGACGCCTACAACAAACACCGCAGCAAACCCGCCGTCCTCATCCCCCACGGCGATTGCCGCTCCGGTGCCGACCCCATCATGATCCCGCGCGACGGCTCCTTCGGCCAAAGCTTCGCCGGCCAATTTCTCCTCGCCGACAACAACTCTAACCGCCTCATCCGCATCTCCGTCGAGCAAGTCAACGGCGTCTGGCAGGGCATGGCCACCCACTTCCTCGAAGGCGGCGGCCTGCGCTCCGGCAACAACCGCCTCACCTTCTCACCCGACGGAAAATCCCTCTACATCGGCCAAACCGTCCGCGGCTGGGGCAAACCCGCCGAAGGCCTCCAGCGCCTCACCTACAAAGGAGACGACATCTTCGACCTTGCCACCATCAAGATCACCCCGAAAGGCTTCCGCCTGAGCTTCACCCACGACATCGCCGGGCTCGATACCTCGGAAATCAAAGTCACCTCCGCCACCTACCAGCCGAAATGGACCTACGGGAGCGAAGCCGAGGACGAAAAAACGCACCAGATCACCGGCAGCAAGAAAGTTGACAGCAAAAGCATCGAAATCGACATCGATCAGCTCGAAGCCGGCGGCCGCCTCTACACCCTCACCCTCCCCAAAGTCAAATCCACCACCGGCACGACCGCCCACAAAAACAAATTCCACTACACCCTCCACGAGATCCCCGCCGAGTAATACCAATGAGTGAAACTATCTGCTATAATGGCTGAGTCGGTTTTCGAGGAAAATCAAGGCATGAGGCGCGCTTGGTGCGAGTGAAATGCCCTCGGGTGCACCACAAGC
>JBNNED010000235.1:0-12546 GCA_050285825.1 Verrucomicrobiales bacterium
AAAGCATTTTTCTCCCCGCTTTCCTCCGCCTTCACCATCAAATTCTCCCAGGTCGTCAAGGCTTCGCCGCCTTCCGCGCGCCAAGCCGCCATTTTCTCCTCATGCGCCTTCCGCGCCTCCGGGGTCGCCAGCGGAATGTCCTCCCGCCACTGCACCGGCTCTAAAAACGAACGCAGGCGGTAGTAATCTTCCTGCAAAATCGGGTCGAATTTGTGATCGTGACACTCCGCGCAGGCCACGCTGAGACCCAAAAAGACCTCGCTGGTCACTCCCGTGAGCTCTTTCACGATGATGTCGCGCTGCATCTCGGCATTGGCCTGGTTCCACTCGTAAATGCCATTCCGCAGAAAAGCCGTCCCGATGAATACCTCGGGGTCGTCCGGCGCGATCTCATCGCCCGCCAACTGCTCCCGCACGAAGACGTCATAGGGCTTGTCTTCGTTGAAGGACTTGATGACGTAATCCCGGTAAGGCCAGGCGTCCGGGCGATAGCCATCCGCGCGGTAACCGTCCGACTCCGCATAGCGCACGAGGTCGAGCCAATGCTGACCCCAGCGCTCGCCGTAGCGGGGAGAAGCCAGCAGCTTGTCGACCAACTTGGCGAACTTATCCGGATCCCCATCCTTCAAATAGGCCTCGACCTCCGCCTCCGAGGGCGGCAAGCCATGCAAATCATAATACACCCGGCGCAAGACCTCGCGCGCGCCCGCTTCCGGGGCCTGTGGCAGGTCGTGCTCCGCCAGCTTCCGCGCGACAAAGCGATCAACCGCATTCTCAACGCGGAATTTTTTCTCGTCCACCTCCGGCACCGCCGCCTTTTTCACCGGCTGGAAGGACCACCAGGAACGCTCTTCCTCCGTGAACTCCCCCTTCTTCCGCACCGTCACCGCCTCACTCTCCGGCCAGGGCGCGCCCATCGCGACCCACTTCTTCAAATCCGCCACCTGAGACTCGCTCAAGCGCTTCTTCGGCGGCATCTGGAAATCGGGATTCTCGTAAGAAACGGCCTCAATCATCGCCGACTTCTCCACCTCTCCGCGCACGAGCGCCGGACCGGACTTCCCACCTTGTAAAATGTAGCTGATGTTATCCAGGCGCAGATCGCTCTTCTGCTTCTTCTCGCCGTGGCACTCATAGCAATTCTCCGCCAACATCGGGCGAATCTTCGTCTCGAAAAAATGCAGCTGCGCCGACTTCTCCTCCGCCGTCAACTCCGCAGCGGACGCCGAAGCCGCCACCAGGCCACTCAGCGCCAGGCCGCGAGTCCATCCGGTAATTTTCTTGCTCAAAAAAGTCATTTCTATCTATACAAGGTAAAGCATACCGGATTTTAGACAAAAAACTTTCCGTCCAATCCCCCGCCGCCCAAACCTCTTACCAGTAATGAGTGCCGACCCGAACCGCGACTTCGTCTCCCTCCTCGCCAAGCACGACCGCGCCCTCACCCTCTACGTTTACAGCCTCGTCCCCCGCCAAAGCGACGCCGACGACATCCTCCAGCAAAGCAAACTCACGATGTGGGAAAACTTCGCCAAATTCACCCCCGGCACGAACTTCCTCGCCTGGAGCCGGAAAATCGCCTTCCACAAAATTCTCAACTACCGCCGCAAGTCGAAAAACACCCCCATCCCCCTCGAAAACGACGTCCTCGAACAACTCGGCGAGTCGGTGGCCGCCCTCAGCGAACACGAGACCGCCCGCCGCGAAGCCCTCGAATCCTGCCTCCACCGCCTTAAAAAAGACCACCGCCGCCTCATCATCCTCCGCTATCACGAAGATTCCGACATCGAGGAACTCGCGGAAAAATTCGACAGCACCCCCACCGCCATTTACCGCTCTCTCAGCCGCCTCCGCATGAACCTCGCCGACTGCATCCGCCAGCGACTCACCGGATCCGCCACCGCCTGATGAAAACACCACCGAAAGCCCGCTTCCGCTTCCTCGAGCTGCACGAAAAATCGCTCTCGGAAGCTCTCAGCGAAGCTGAAATTGCCGAATTCCGGGAACTCGCCACCTCGCACCCCGCTCTGCTCGATCTCCTCGCCGAGACCCTCCTCACCGACGCCACTCTTCGCCAGGACGCCCGCCTCCTGCGCGATCTCAAGAACCTTGGCATCGCCCCGCCCGCGCGCCAGGGCCGGCCCGCCCTCCTTGCCCTCACCCTCCTCTCAGCCACCCTCGCCACCCTCCTCGCCCTCTCGCACTTCGGCCCCGAACCGGAGAGCCCGTCCCCGCCCACCATCGCCACGCTCGTCAAAGCGGCCGATTGCCGTTGGGCCGCCAGTTCTCTGCCCACGACGGAAGGCAGCAAAGTCGGCACCGGCGTTTTCAAACTCGCCGAAGGACTCGCCCTCATCCGCTTTCACAATGGAGCCGAACTCACCCTCGAACCCCCCGCCACGCTCGAACTCGCCGGGCCGAACCACGCCATCCTCCACTCCGGCACGGTCGTCGTCCAAACGACTCACGCCAGCTCGGACTTCCGCATCGAATCTCCCCTCGCCCGCATCACCCCCGGCTCGTCCCGCTTCGGCTTCAGCACCGGGAAAGAACAGGAATTCATGGTCCAAACTCTCACCGGCGAGGTCACCGTGACTGAAAAACCGACTGGTGAAACCCACCACATCGCCGCCGGCAGCACCCTGGACCGCGGCCTTCTCAAAAAACAACTCCGCCCCGAGCGCAGCAAACAGCCCGAACCCACCCGCTGGCAACCCGACGGCATCGTCAACGAAGGCGGCGGTTGGAAAGTCCTCTCCACCAACCACGGACGCGGCCAGGACAGCTTCATTGAATCCGGGCGAACCCAGAGCAAATTCGGCGACGAAGCCTTCTTCCGCGTGAAAAAAACGAGCGTCCAGCCCCACCTCAACCGTCTCGGCTACCTCCGCTTCGACCTCGCCGACTTCCACGGAGCCCGCTTCGAGAACGCCGAACTCACCCTCTCCATCGAGCCCAGCAACCTCGGCTACGCCACCAACGTCCCCGACAGCACCTTCCTGATCTACGGCCTCCGCAATGAGGACGGCGACGACTGGCGGGAGCAAGAAATCACCTTCGCCAACGCCCCCGCGCGGCCTCCCGACGAGACCGAGCCCTACCTCCCCGACCCCGCGCAAGTCACCCTTCTCGGTCGCTTCACCATCGCCCAGGGTGTCAACCGCGGCCTCCGCTCGCTGCGCTCCCCCGAACTCACCGCTTTTCTCAACGCCGATACCAACCGCCTCGTCACCTTCATCATCGCGCGCGAAACCGATGAAAGCGACCGCGCCGGGCTCGTCCACGCCTTCGCCACCAAAGAAAACGGCAACAACACCCCGCCCCTCCTCCGACTCAAACCTCGACAAGCTCCGCAGCCCTAGGGCGTGTTAAGATAAAGGCTTTGGATGAGAAAATGAGAAATTTTTCGCTCAGAAATGACGCCCAAGAGGAGATAAATTAGAATTTTTCGAGCTCGCAGGGCTAAATTTCTGAGCAAAAAGAGCCATTTTAACGCCAATCTGCTTTACCTTAACACGCCCTAACTTACTCTCCCTCACATGATGAAAAAACGCCCCTTTCTCACCCGCTGTCTCACCCTCGGCCTCGGTCTCGCCCTCCTCCCCCTACGCGCCGAGGAAAGCCCCGCCGTCCCCGAAAACCTCCAGCTCTTCCTCCTCATCGGCCAATCCAACATGGCCGGTCGCGGAAAAGTGACGCCTGCCGACAAAAAACCCCACCCCCGCATCTTCTCCCTTGGCAAAAACCTCCAGTGGAAGCCCGCCACGGATCCCCTCCACTTCGATAAACCCGGCATGGCGGGCACCGGACTCGCCTCCGAGTTCGCCCGCCAACTCGTCGCCCAGGATCCCGATCTCCACATCGGCCTCATCCCCTGCGCCTTCGGTGGCACCAGCCTTTCCCAGTGGCAGCCCGACGGCAAACTCTACCGAGACGCCATCACCCGCACCAAAGCAGCCCTTAAAAACGGCCAACTCGCCGGCATCCTCTGGCACCAGGGCGAAGCGGACTCCAGCAAGGAGAAAATGGCCGCTTACCCGAAAAAATTCGACCGCATGATGACTCAGCTTCGCAAAGACCTTTCCGCCGACGGCGTTCCCCTTCTCATCGGCGAACTCCCCGCCTTCCGCGCGAAAAAAGGCGACACGCCCGAGAAAAAAGAAGCCATCAGCCAGCTTCTCATCAAATTCAACGCCATGCTCGGCGAGTGCGCCGAACGCCACGAGCCCGCCGCCCTCGTCAGCGCGGCCGACCTGAGCGCCAAGAGCGACAACACGCACTTCGACCGCGCCGGACTCCTCACCTTCGGCCAACGCTACGCCGCAAGCTACCTCGAACTCACCAAGTAACGCCATGAACACCATAAAAACCCTACTCGCCCTCAGTCTATTCACCGCCCTCCCGCTCTCTGCCGAGAAAGAAAATAGCCTCGAAAGTCGCCGCGCCGAGATCCGCTCCTGGTTCCACGACCACGTTTACGGTTGGCCTCCCGCCGGCATCACCACCACCCTGACCTGGTCGGAGCCCGCGCCCTCCTCCCCCGCAGTTCTCAGCGAGACCGGCACCCTCACCTTCACCGGAAAAGACGGCCAAAAACAAGAAGCGCAGATCAAACTCTACCGACCGGCCAAGGCCGAAGGTCCCCTCCCCGCCGTGATCTTCATCTGCAACCGCTCCGTCACCGAGATGGACTTCAACACCGAGAACCAATTCTGGCCCATGAGCCAAATCACCGAACGCGGCTGGCTCACCGTCGCCTTCAACGTCAAAGACGTCTCTCACGACCGCGCCTCGGAATTTGCCAAAGACCCCGGCATCATCAAACTCGACAACAACCCCGCCGGTCCCCACCAGGGCGCCGCCCTCAGCGCCTGGGCCTTCACCGCCAACGAGATCCGCGAGCACCTCATCAAACGAAAAGACGTCGATCCCAAACGCATCGGCGTCGCCGGTCACTCCCGCGGTGGCAAAGCCGCCCTCCTCACCGGCGTGAACTATCCCGGCTTCGCCCACACCTACTCGAACAACTCCGGCTGCGGCGGCTCCGCCCAGTTCCGCACGACTCGCGGCGAGAAAATCGCCGACATTACGAAAGGCTTCCCCAATTGGTTCTGCACCCGCTTCCAGGACTACCGCGGCAAGGAGGACCAGCTCCGCTATGACCAGCACCACCTCCTCGGCCTCATCGCCCCGCGTCACGTCCACGTCGCCAGCGCGAGCAAAGACGACTGGGCCGACCCCCATGCCGAATACCTCACCTGCCAACTCGCCTCGCCCCTCCACCAATTCCAGGGCGTCGAAGGGCTGAAAGAAGAGACGAAAGCCCTCCCCGAGCCCGGCCACGCCCGCATCGGCGGCTCCATCTCCTACCACCTGCGCGAAGGCAAACACGACCTCACCCCGGAAGACTGGCACCACTTCCTCAGCGCCGCCGAAGCCCGCTGGTAAACCCCCGGAGCGTCAGGCTCCAGCTTGGCCTAAAACAAGGAGCGTAGGCGTCCCGCCTGCGTGCAAGCATAGCAAGCAAAATGCCCCAGGGACGAGACGTCCCTGCCTCATCCAGCCCTCCCAAGAAAAAAGCCACCCGCAGAGGGTGGCTTTTTTAAAATCAATCGTTCAGAAAACCAGCTCAGCGACGGCGGCGCAGGCCGAGCAAACCCGCCATTCCCAACAAAGCCACCCCAGTCGGTTCCGGCACGACGAAGGTGCCGTAGGAGTATTGCAGCTCGATCGGATTGTAACCTGGGGAAGCACCGTTGGCCGAATCACTCCGGAAGAAAATGTCTGAAAACGTAAAGTCGTGACCACCTACATTTTCGCGCAGATGCTCGAATCTCTCTCCCTTCGTCACGTTCACAAAGACCGAAAAAATCGAGTCATCAATGGCATTGTAATAAAACTCCCCTCTGAGTTCATCTCCCACATCGGGCAAGGTCATACCACTATTCGTGACCCCCGCATCCGCAACACTATCAATCCGGGTTGATCCGGAATCACTATAGGCATGCATGTGACGGTTCGCTCTATCCCAGTCCGCCGTCACCGGACCATCACTCCAAGCAGAAAACCCGCTCCCCCATCCTGTCCAGAAATCGTTATTACTCGCAACCCCCATGGTGTTTTGCACATCGAAGCGAACAGTCCCCGTATTGGCAGCATCTTCAGCCGCCATGAAGGACCAAGTGTAATAAACCCCTTCCGCCGCCGTGGTGTGATTCCCGAACTCCGGATCACCGGGATTGATCACCATGTCGGTAATGTCCACGATCTTATCGCGATCCACGCTATCGAGAGTCACGGCTCCTGTCCCGACTTCGGTCAGCACAAAAGCAGCATGTGATAGCCCGGGCATGGCCAGAAAACCAGCTGTCAGCATTACAGGGAATTCACTTTTCATAGTTTGTGTTTCTCACCAATTCAGTCTCGTCAAAAAATAGAACGCCGAGCTCAACGACGGCGGCGCAGGCCGAGCAAACCCGCCATTCCCAACAAAGCCACGCCAGCCGGTTCCGGCACAACGAAAGTGCCGTAAGTGTAGTCAATCTCCAAGGGGCTCGTGTCACTCCGAAAGCCGATACCGGTGAACGAGTTATTTTCAATCGGAATGCTCGCATCCGTCGTCACATATTGAAAAGTCTCAGCTTTTGTTTCGTTTTCGTAAACCGTCAAAAAAGTGTTATCCACCGCATTGAGATACATCGTCACTGTGAGGACATCACCGTAGTCAGGCTCGGACAAGCCACTATCGGGCACAGAGGCATCCGCTCCCGGAGGGCTGGACACATAGGTGCTCGTTGGTGTTCCTCCCGCATAGACGTGCTGACGACGATCCGCCCGACTCCACGTCGAAGTCGTCGGACCGTTCTGCCAAGGGCCATTAAAAGCATCGCCCCAACCGCTCCACATTCCCCCCATCTGGTTTTGCACGTCAAAATTGCTAAGGCCTCCGCCATTATCGACACTCGGAGCGGTGAAAGTGTAGGAATAATAAACCCCTTCCACAGCCGTGGTGCCGTTCCCAAATTCAGGATCACTGCGGTTGATCGTCATGCCCGAGAAGCCCCCGACACTCGCGCTGTGCTGACTGCCTGAAGTATTGACCAAGGTCACGCTTCCAGAACCGAGCTCCGTCAGCACAAAAGCAGCGGGCGACAAAGATCCTGACAGGACGAATGTCAGGCCGACGAGTGAGGAAAGTGAAGAGATTTTCATAGGCAGTGACTCATCTGAACAAAATTCGCGGAGAGGTCGAGTCAAAAAAAGCGAAAAAACCACAAATTCACTCTTTTTCCAACAATTGCTGGAGGGCGCGGCCAGCTTTGCTCTCGAGGGACTTCTCGCTGAGCGGCTCTTTTCTTTTGGCGCGCGAGGTGACCCGCTCTTCGCCATCGTAAACGCTCACTTTTCCGGTGATGCCGCCGCTGACCCACTCCCGCGCCTGCTTTTTGCCCGCTAGGAGACGTGGCGCGAAGGAGCTGCCATCGACTTGCTCGTTTTCCGGCACGGTCACCCCCGCCAGCTCGCAAAAAGTGGGGAACCAGTCGGCCATATCAATGAAATCCGCCGCCACGCCCGCCTTGATTGTGCCCGGGCGTCTCACGATGAGCGGAATGTGCGTGCCGGCCTCGCTGAGGTCGCGTTTGCCGCCTTTGATGACGGTGCCATCGGCCAGTTCCCGATTCCCGAAGCCCGCGGGTTCGGTGCCGTTGTCCCCCATGAAGATGATGTAGGTGTTCTCCGCCACGCCGAGCTCGTCCACGGCCTTGACGAGGCGGCCGACGATTTTATCCATGTAATTGACCATCCCCGGCAGGGAGGCCTCGCGACCCGCCGCCTTGTCATCCGGCGTTTGGATGATCGGGGTGTGCGGCAAGAGCATGTTGTGATGGATGAAGAAGGGTTTTCCCGCCGCCACGGACTCCTTCATCTGCTGCTCGACGTAATCGGCGAGGACATCCGGCCCGAAGCGCTCCGCGATATCGCCGCGCACTTGACCGTCTTCATTGAAGGTCGGATTCCAATAGCGCGTCGTCTTCTCCCCGTCCCGCCAGATCTGCCACACGCACCAGGAATCGAAACCCGCCTCGCGGATGTGCTCCGGGTGGAATTCGAGCGTCGCCAACTGCCACTTGCCCGTCACCGAAGTGGCATAACCGGCCTCGCGCAGGACCTGGGCGTAAGTCATCCAGGTGTTCTTGAAATCCACCTTTTTCTTCGTCCCCTGATGCACCGGCAGGACGTAGTCATACCGGTGCGTCGTGACGTAGGTGCCGGTATACAACGTCATGCGCGAAGGCGTGCAAACCGGGCTCGTGTAGCAGCGCTCGAAACGCAGAGACTCCGCCGCCAGCTTGTCGAGATGCGGCGTTTCAAAGGAGACCCCACCGTAACTTCCCAAGCCTTCGAAACCGAGATCATCGGCGAAAATGAGCAGAAAATTCGGCTTCGCGTCCGCCTTCTCCTCCGCCCCCAGGCTCGTGAAGGTCGAAAACAGCAAACAGCCCCATAAAATCAATCGTTTCATGCCCGCCATACGTTTCAAAGAGAGGCGACATTTCATCCGCCTGCTTCCTTTTAAAACGAAATCAAACGATCATTCGCCGCGCCCCACGAGAAGTCGCGGAATCTCACTTTCCGCTTTTCCCGACGGCGCGAGTGGCTATTCTGCCCGTCGCATGCGCCTCTTCCTCTGCCTCATCTCCCTCCTCGCCCCGCTCCACGCTGACTGGACCGAATTCCGGGGTCCCCTCGGCAACGGCCACCTCCCCGCCAGCTCCGACAGCCCGCAGTCCTACCCCACCACCTGGAGCGAAGAGCAAAATATCGTCTGGAAAACCCCCGTCCCCGGGCGCGCCTGGTCCAGCCCCGTCGTAGCGGACGAGGAGATCTGGCTCACCAACGCCACCCCGGACGGGAAAAAAATGTCCGCTCTCTGTCTCGACTTCAAAACGGGCCGCATCCGCCACGAACGGCTCCTTTTCGAAAACGAAAGCCCGGAAGAACTCGGCAACCACGTCAACGGCTACGGCTCGCCCACCCCGACCATCGACGACGAACGCGTTTACCTTCACTTCGGCTCCTACGGCACCGCCGCCCTCGACCGCCAGAGCGCTGAAGTCCTCTGGGAACGCCGTGATCTCCCCTGCCAGCACTTTCGCGGCCCCGGTTCTTCCCCCATCCTGCATAAAAACCTCCTCATCCTCACCATGGACGGCATCGACGTCCAATACCTCGTCGCGCTCGACAAAAAAACCGGCCAAACCGTCTGGCGCACCCCGCGCAGCACCGATTTTGGCGACGTCGAAGCCGACGGCAAAATCCGCGGTGACGGCGACTTCCGCAAATCCTACTCCACCCCCATCATCTTCCCACACGACGGGCGCGAGGTCCTGCTCAGCGCCGGGGCCAAAGCCGCCATCGCCTACGATGCCAACAGCGGCGAAGAACTCTGGCACCTCACCTATAACGAGTTCTCCACCTCCTCCCGCCCCCTCCTTCTCCGACCCGACTTCGCCCTCATCAGCACTGGCTTCGGCAAATCCCACCTCCTCGGCATCCGCCTCACTCCCGGCATGCGGGGCGACGTCACCGCCACGGCCATCGCCTGGGACACCTTCCGCCGCATGCCCAGCCGCGTCTCCCCCATCGCTGTCGGATCCGAGCTCTACACCGTGAACGAAAAAGGCATCCTCTCGAAAATCAACAGCGCAAGCGGCGAAATCGACTGGTTCACCAGCCTCGGCGGCCCCTTCTCCGCCTCCCCCGTCTCCGCCGACGGCCACCTTTATTTCGCGGATGAAAACGGGAAAACAAGCGTCGTCCGCCCCGGAAAAAAAGACGACATCATCTCCGTCAACCAACTCGATGAGGGCTGCATGGCCTCCCCCGCCCTCCACCGCGGCTCCCTCCTCCTCCGCACGAAAAGCCACCTCTACCGCATCGCCGAACAACCCTGAACTCATGATCCGCCCGCTCTTCCAAGCCCTTCTCGCCCTCGTCAGCAGCGCCCTGCTCCACGCCGCCGAACCCGGCAGCCTCGCCCTCAGCGGAGATTCGACCATGGCCAGCGGCAGCGGCTGGGGCGACGCCTTCGCGAAATCCCTCAAGCCCGGGATCAAATTCCACAACATGGCCCGGGGCGGACGCAGCTCGAAAAGTTACCGTGACGAAGGCTGGTGGACGAAAACCCTCGCCCAGCAGCCCACCTGGATCTTCCTCCAATTCGGCCACAACGATCAGCCCGGAAAAGGTCCGAAACGCGAAACCCACCCGCAGAGCACTTACCGTGAGAACCTCGCCCGCTACGTCCGCGAGGCCCGCGCCGCCGGGGCCACCCCCATCCTCGTGACCTCCCTCGCCCGCCGTTATTTCAATGCCGAAGGACGCATCGTCTCCGCTCCCGCCAACCGAAACTACCCTGATCCCGGTGCCAGCCACAGCCTCGCCGCCTACGCCGCCGCCACCCGCGCCGTAGCCCGAGAACTCGACGTTCCCCTCATCGACCTCCACGCCCTCAGCGTCGCCGCTCTGGAAAAAATGGGTCCGGAAAAAGCCGCCGCTTACGACCCGCCGCCCAATGCCGAAGGCATCCCCGATAAAACCCACCTCACCCCGCGCGGAGCCCGCGAGACAGCCGCGCTCATCAGCGCGGAAATTCGCCGTGCCTACCCCGAAATCGCCCGCCAAATCCTGCACACACCGGAGGCTTCGCAACTTGGTGATTGAACGGAGTGTCACCACTCTGCACTTTTTTTAAATACCTGTTTGACTTCCCGAAAAGCAGGCTCATATTGCCAACGTCATTCGCGAGAACGCGAAGCGATTCCTACGAAAGTAAGAAACGCCGAGCCGACTCAAAATTGACTTTTTCATAGGTAGCAAACGGAGCCCACTTCGGTGGGCTTCGTTTTTGTACAGCCCTGGCATGACAGCCGTCTTTCACCGCCGCCCCTCGAAAGCGCGGGACAAGGTCAGTTCATCGGCAAACTCCAGCCCACCCCCCGCAGGCAAACCCTGCGCGAGCCGCGTCACCCGGCAATCGAGCCCTTCAAGGCATTCCGCGAGATAATGGGCCGTGGCCTCGCCCTCGACATCGGAACCCGTCGCTAAAATCACTTCCATCCCCGCTCGCTCCCGCACCCGTCTCAGCAGCGGCGCGATGCGCAAATCCTCCGGTTCCACCCCGTCCAGGGGCGACAGCTTACCACCCAGGCAATGATACTTCCCCGCGAAAGCCCCCGAACGCTCGATCGGCAGGACATCCGTAGCCTGTTCGACCACGCAGAGCAGAGACTCATCCCGCCCGCTCAGACCACAGACCGGGCAGCCCTCCGCCGTGGCGAAAAATCCGCACTCCCCGCAGTTCACCACTTCCGCCTCGGCCGACTGCAAGGCCGTCGCCAATTCGAGGGGCCGCGCTTTCGGATGCTGCAAAAGCCAAATCGCCACACGCTCCGCACTGCGCGGCCCGATCCCCGGCAAGGCCTTCAGACCCGCGATGAGCTCCCGCACGGGCAGCGGAAAATCGACCCGCGCCATTTAGGACTTCTCCCTCCTCTCCGCACGCGCGCTCCCCTCTTTTTTCTCCCGTCTCATCGGGATGACATTCTCCCGGCTTTCCCTCGCCTCCTCGCCATCACAGGGCATGCGGTGTTTTTCCGCGTAGAGAAGCGATGAAAGCCAGGCCCAGACGCTCGCCAGCAGCAGGGCCCCGGGATGCCAAAAAATCCCCCAAACCGCGAGCACCGGAGAAAGCATGAGCACGAGCACCAGCGCCGTCACCCCCAACATCACCCGCCGCCACGTTTCCGGCGCGCTCAAAATCATCGCCGAGATCCCGAAGCCGGCCAGGAGCACCAAAAAACCGCCGGGCAGACTCAAGAGCCCCAGCTCGGAGGTCAGGGCAAAGCCCCGGGCTTCATAAAAAGCGGCCAGGCCGGACTCCAAGCCGCGAAACACCCCCAGAACCTCGGTCGCCAACCCCAGAACAGCCGAAACCGTCCCGAAAATCACTCCGGGCATCGTCACTTTTCCTTCTGTTTTCGCCGCTGCCTGCTTCATCAATCGCCACTCACCATCCGCGAGTCCCTAAGACTAACCAAGCGAGACGAGATGACAAGCGCGCATCTCCGCTCCAACATTGACAAGTGAGAACCTAAGAGCCAGCATCAGCAAAACTTGGCGTGTCACGTCCCCCGGCCCATGAAGCTCATCACCCTTCTTCTCCTCCTCAGCTTCCCCGCGCTGGCCGCCGACCCCCTGCCCGCTTCTTTTTACGAACTCACGACTCCGTCCTATCCCGAACGCAGCGCAGCCCACGAGTCCCTCGAAAATTGGGCTCATGACCACCTCGACCTCGCCCGCGTCCAGCTCGTTTACCACGCTCTGCGGCATCCCGACCCCGAGATCCGCACCCGCCTCCGCCACATTTTACGCAATACCTTCAATCTCGGCCAACGCCCCTATCTCGGCATCCGCTTCACCTGTCTCGACCTCACCCACCCCGCCTGCCCGAACGGCCGCGCCATCCGCATCGAGCACGTCGCA
>JBNNED010000236.1:0-7199 GCA_050285825.1 Verrucomicrobiales bacterium
TCTCTCGTCGAAAAACAAGGAGCGAAAATCAAGGTCAAGCTCAGCGACGACAGCCTGGAACTGGAAGGCGACCGCTTTTACTGGACGCAGATCCTCTTCAACCTCATCGAAAACGCCCTCAAGCAAAACTCCTCGCTCGCCGTCAAAGTCAAAGTCAGCGCCCGACTCAACGACGACGAGACCCTCTCTCTCAGCATCGCCGACAACGGCGTGGGCATCCCCTCCGCCGACCTTCCCTACATTTTCAACCGCTTCTACCGCGTTGAAAAACACCACTCCCAGGGCCGCATCAAAGGCACCGGACTCGGTCTCTCCATCGTCAAGCGCGCCGTCGAAGCCCACCACGGCGACATCAGCGCGCACTCCGTCCCCGGCGTGGAAACCCGCTTCGACATCAGCGTCCCCCTCCGGCAAAACCAAGGCGACGCCAAAAAACTCCCTGCGGCCGCCCGCGCCTCCTGATTTCGCCTGCATTTCGGCCTGATTTGAGAGAAATTTCGCCCCGGAGATTGCCAAAAGCCGGAAGATGGCCGACACTCCCCCGCGAGCCCAGAACCATTTTCTACCAGATGAGCAAATCCGCCACCATTCCCGTCGAGCACGACGATCCCACCAACGCCCAGATTCTCTCCGTCTCCGAAGACCTCATCGCCGGTTTCCAGAGAGCGCCCTTCCAGCTCATTGCCGACGAATCCGGCGTGCCGCTCGACACCGTTCTGGAACGCATCCGTGCCATGCTCGAAGCCGGCGTCATCCGTCGCGTGCGCCAGACGCTCCTCGCTACGAAACTCGCCCACGGCGCACTCGTCGCTTGGAAACTTCCGGAAGACAAACTCAACGCCGCCTTCGACTTCATGGCAAAAGAAGATCCCTTCTCCGGCCACGTCGTCATCCGCTCCACCGACGGCCAGGTTTCCGGCTCGGGCTACCGGCTTTGGACGACGCTGAAAGTCCCCCAGGGCGAGTCTCTTGAAGAACACGGAGAAGTCCTCAAACGCCTCGTCGGCGCGGAAGAATTCCTCCTCATGCCCGCCAAGGGCGTCTTCACCCTCGGCGTCGGCCACGTCCGCCGCAAAGGGCTCGAACCCGGGGCCAAAGTCGACGCACCCGCCGAAATGATGACCACCACCGTCGTCGACCTCAGCGAGGAAGAATGGAACATCCTGCTCACCCTCAAAGAAGAACTGAGTCCCGAAGAAATCGTGGAGAATCCCTGGATCGGCCGCGCGGAAAAAGCGGGCGTCAGTCTGGAACGCTTTTTTGAAGTGGCGGAAGAACTCAACCGCAAAAAAGTCATCGGGCGCTTCTCGACCTTCCTCGAACACGTCAAACCCTCGGACACCGGCAAGCGCGTGACCCGCTTCAACGGACTTTTCCACTGGGCCGTGCCGAAAGGACGGGAAATCGAAGCCGGCGGCGAGGTCGGACGTCACCACTGCATGACCCACGCCTACTGGCGCGAGGGCGGACCGAAATTCGGCGATGTCAACATCATGGGCGTCGTCCACGGCACGGAAAAAGACAAAGTTCTCGAGCACAAAGCGGCCATCGACCGTCACCTCGAAGCCTGCGGCATCCCCGTTTCCTACACCAACGTCTTCTGGGGCGGACGCTCGGAAATCGTCCCCTCGGAAATCTCACCACTCGTTTACCACCAGTGGCATGAAGCGATGAAAGACCGCGCCCCGCTCTAAGCTCAGATCCGTTCACCCGCACCCGGCACAGCCATGCTCATTACCATCACCTGCGCCCTCATTCTCGCCCTCGGGCTCGGACTCAGTGCCCTGCTCCTCTTCGCCAAACTCCGCGGCGTCCTCCACTACTGGATCCGCCCCTACGAACAAGCGGAATTCTGGGCGCTGGGACGCGAAATTCCCGCCGACTCCTCACCGGAAACGGCATCCGAAATCCTCGCTGAAGCCAACGCCGCCCTGCGCAGCCAGGAAGAGCGCAGCAGCCAGGTCATCCGCCAGTGGGATCACGAGCAAAACACCCTATTCCTCGGCGTCGTTCTTCCCCGCAAACTCGCACTCGACGAGGCCAATTTCCAGCTCCGCCACTTCCCCGCCGCGCCCGTCCTGCGCATCTCCGGCCAGAACCGCGCCGACGAACGCAGCCCGCTCACCGCCGCCCGCGAGTTTGCCCGCACGGAAGAGCTCTCGCCCGACTTCACCCGCCCCGTGCGCCTCAGCGGGCAATCCTTCGAGCTCTACCAATGGCCCCTCCCCGCCGCCTCCCCCGCGCCCATCAGCCCCGCCCGGAAACTCCTCGAATCCCTCGCCCAGCTTCGCGACAACCTCACCCTGCCCATCCTCCTCGGCCTCATCTCCATCGGACTCCTCGGCATGCGCGACCCCATCCTCTTCGCCGCCGGCATCAGCTTCATCGTCCTCCTCTCCGGCGCCTGCAAATTCGTCCTCATCCACCAAAACCAGGACGAAGCGGACGAACGTCACTTGCAGAATTACTGAAACATCGGCGCTCACTCACACGTAGGAGATGAGTTGCCCGTATGGGCTTCCGAGCTATGAAACCACACTCTTTCACCTCCCGCCCCTCCCTGCTTTTAGCTTCCTTTCTCATCCTACCTCACCTGTCTTCCGCAGCGATTGTGACTTGGAGTGGTCTTGATGGCGATGACCTCTTTAGCAACGGTGGAAACTGGCTTGGGGGCAACGCGCCTGCCAATAACGATTACCAAGACACGGCGCGTTTTGAGGTTAGCGCGACGCCATCGACGATCTCGCTCGGCGGCAACCGCAGCCTTGATACCCTGGATTTTCAATCGGCCGGATGGACAATCACCGGCAATCAGTTCAATAACATCGACCTCATCAACAGCGCGGGTGCCGGCACCAATACGATCGCGTCCGGCATCAACGCCTTCGCTGATCGGACTTGGAACGTCGCCACAGGGAACACCCTCCATTTCACCGGAGTTTTTTATCTCAGGAACAAAACCATCAACCTGACAGGCGGTGGCGTAGTCGAACTTGACAATACAATGACCGGCTTTGGTGGCGCGAGTGAGTTCGGTCTCGCCCTAAGCGACATCACTCTCGTGATGAACACCACGAGCACGGGAAGCTCGAATTCTTTCGTCAGTCTCGACAGCCTCGGAGCCGCCTTTCGCATCGCGACAAGCGTGGCCAACGCTGAAAGCCTCGCCTCCAGCAACCGTATTCGTGACGGACTGGGCAACGGACTCAGCTTCACCGACATTGGCGGAGGTTTCACCGAAGTCACAGCGGTTCCAGAGCCTCAGAGTCTTTTGCTGACTCTCGGCGGAGGTCTCCTCTTGGGTTTCAGACGACGGAGAGGGTGATTAAATCGGAAAACTTTCTCATCAACTATTGACACCACCCTCCCCAAAGCCTAAAGAAGCCCTCCCGACTGACGGCGGAGTAGCCAAGTGGTAAGGCATCGGTTTGCAAAACCGACATTCGCGGGTTCGATTCCCGCCTCCGCCTCCAATTTTTTTTAAAATGGGGCCCGGCAGTAAGCCCTTAGTCGGATTTGCATGCCCATTTCTTCGTTCTTCTGAAGTCTGCCATTTTCATATTTGGTCGAGCGTTTCGCCAAGTCCCAGTTCTTGCCAAATCGCCCGCGCCGCGCCGGATTGGTTGAGGGTGTAGAGGTGGATGCCGTCGACTTCCTGGCTGAGGAGATCCGCGCATTGTCTGGCGGCGTATTGGATGCCGATCCGTCGGATGGCCGCGGCGTCGTCTCCTCCCTGGGCGAGGGCGCGTTGAAGTTTGGCGGGAATGCGGGCACCGCCAGCCAGCTCGGCCATGCGGTGGAGCCCCGACCGGCTCGTCACGGGCATGAGTCCGGCGAGAATGAGGACCTCGATACCGGCCAGGCCACAGCGGGCGCGGAAGTCATGAAAATCGTGGTTATCGAAAAAAAGCTGCGTGCAGATGTAGTCGGCTCCGGCGTCGATTTTCGCCTTCAGGTAATCCATTTCCAAAAGCCGGTTCGGTGTCGCAGGATGGCCTTCGGGAAATCCCGCCACGCCGATACCGAAAGAGTGTCCGTGTCGCTCTGCAAAACGGCGGATAAAGCGCACGAGGTCCGCCGCATGGGGAAAATCTCCGACCTGCGGACGACTACCGTCTTTCGGAGGATCACCGCGCAGCGCAAGGATGTTCGCCACACCGGCGCAGGCGTATCGTTCGAGAATTTCTTCAATATCACGTTCGCGATGTCCGATGCAGGTCAGGTGCGGAATGGTCGGGAGCGCGGTGTCGCGTTGCAGGCGAAGAACGAGCTCGTGAGTGGCTTCACGGGTCGAGCCCCCAGCCCCGTAAGTCACGCTGACAAAGGCAGGGTTACAGACTTGGAGCTCCGCGATGTGATCAAAAAGGCGATTCAGCGCCGGAGCGGATTTCGGCGGAAAGAACTCGAAAGAAAAATGTGGGCCGGGAGCGGCCAAAAGATCGCGGATGTGCATGAAGTTCAAGGGGTAAAAACTGGGCCGGACGACTCGTCCGTGATTGATTGAAGGGGGAAGCGCCCTGCTGACTCGGCGCGCTTCCCCCTGAGAGTGGATAACTTAGACCGAAACAGTCGCGGCTTCCCGGAGTTTGCGCGCGGCTTCGACCAGGTTGATCAAGGAAGGTTTGACCTCGGCCCAGCCACGCGTTTTCAAGCCGCAGTCGGGGTTGACCCACAGATGTTCCAGCGGAATGACCTGGCCCGCTTTTTCCATGAGTTTTTCCATCTGGGCGACCGTCGGAACGCGTGGCGAGTGGATGTCGTAAACGCCCGGCCCGATCTCGTTCGGGTACTTGAAATCGACAAAAGCATCCAGCAGCTCCATGTTCGAGCGCGAAGTCTCGATGGTGATGACGTCGGCGTCCATCTTGGCAATCGAGCCAATGATGTCGTTGAACTCAGAGTAGCACATGTGGGTGTGAATCTGGGTCTCGTCGCGCACACCACTGGCCGAAATGCGGAAGGACTCCACGGCCCAATCGAGGTAGTGCGCCCAGTCGGAACGACGGAGGGGAAGCCCTTCCCGCAGCGCTGCTTCGTCGATCTGAATCACGCGAATGCCCGCTTTTTCGAGGTCGAGCACTTCGTCCCGAATGGCGAAGGCCAGTTGCTTGCAGGACGAGGAGCGCGCTTGGTCGTCACGCACGAAGGACCAGTTGAGAATAGTGACCGGACCGGTGAGCATCCCTTTCAAGGGCTTCTCCGTCAACGACTGAGCGTAGCTAATCCAGTCAACGGTCATCGCCCGCGGGCGGCTGATGTCGCCAAAGAGAATCGGGGGTTTGACGCAGCGGCTGCCGTAGGATTGCACCCAACCGAAGGCGGTGAAGGCGAAGCCATCAAGCTGCTCGCCGAAATACTCGACCATGTCATTGCGCTCGAACTCGCCGTGGACGGGCATATCGATGCCGATCTCGTCCTGCCACTCGACGCATTTCCGCGTTTCTTCTTTCAAAAAGGCCTCGTAATCCGCCTCTGAAAGCGCGCCTTTTTTCCACTGGGCACGGGCCGCGCGGACCTCGGCGGTCTGGGGAAACGAACCGATGGAGGTTGTGGGAAACAGGGGCAAGGCGAGCTTTTCCCGCTGCTGCGGCTGGCGCACGGCGAAGGGCGACTGGCGTTGGCTGTCGGCAGCGCGCGCGGCGGCCACCCGGGCTTTCACGGCAGGCTGGTGAATGCGCGGACTCTCGCGGCGACGCTGCTGGCTGGCGCGGTTGGCGGCGAGCGCGGAAGCGTCCCCCTGACTGGTAGCGAGGGCTGCGAGAGTGGCGATTTCCCGCAATTTTTCATCGGCAAAAGCGAGCCAATCTTTGATTTCGGGATCAAGCTTCTTCTCGGAAGCCAGCGTGACCGGCGTGTGGAGCAGCGAGCAGGAAGCGCTCACCCAAAGGCGCTTGGATCCGAGCGTGCCGAGGGCTTTTTCCAGCTGCGCGAGCGAGGCTTCGTAGTCGTTTTTCCAAATATTCCGCCCGTCAATCACGCCGAGCGAGAGAATTTTATCAGCGGGAAAGCTCGCCAGGAGTTGGTCGAGCTCAGCCGCGCCGCGGACGGCGTCGAAATGGAGCGCGGCCACGGGTAGATCAAGGAAAAGCGACAAGTTTTCGCGCAGCTCTCCGAAGTAGCTGGCGACGAGGAGTTTGGCCGATCCCGCTGCTTTGGCGAGTCGCGCGTAGCTGGTCGCGAAAGCGGCCCTTTGCGCCTTGTCCAGATCAAGCGCGAGAACCGGTTCATCGAGCTGGATCCACTCCGCCCCCTGCGCGGCGAGCCGACGCAGAATTTCTTCGTAAACCGGCAAAAGGCGCTCCAGGAGCGCCAAGCGATCCGAGCCATCCTGCGCTTTTCCTAGGCTGAGATAGGTGACCGGCCCGATGAGGACGGGCTTGGCTTCGTGACCGAGCGCCCGGGCTTCCGCGAACTCGTCAAAGACCTTGCTCCCGGAGAGTTTGAACTGAGTCCCGGCGCTGAACTCGGGGACGAGAAAGTGATAATTGGTGTCGAACCACTTCGTCATCTCGCTCGCGAAAGTCGAGGTCCGGCACGTCTGGCAATCTTTCTCGTCGCCGTCGCTTCCCCCCTCCCCTCGGGTGCCACGAGCGATCAAAAAGGCGGTCTCAAGCCCGACCTCGCCGCCGTCCCACTCGAAACGCGCGGGAACGTTGCCGAAGAGGCAGGTGGCGTCGAGAACTTGATCATAAAATGAAAAATCGTTGCAAGGCAGCAGGTCGATCCCGGCCTCCGCTTGCTTGCGCCATGCTTGCTCGCGCAGTTCCCGACCCGTCGCTTCCAGCTCGTCGCGCGAGATCCGCCCTTTCCAATAAGCTTCCGTCGCTTTTTTGAGTTCGCGTTTCTCGCCGATGCGGGGGTATCCAAGGAGGTGTGTTTTCAATTTACTCATGTCGGGAAGGATGATGCCCGCTCTCCGCACATGAACCTAATGAAAGATCTTGCGAGTCATTATTCATTGAATTCATGAACCTCCTGTCATACTGACTGGCATGAGCTTTTTGGAAATGCGCCATTTGGAGACCCTGACGGCACTGGCCGAGTGCGGAAGTCTGACCCGCGCGTCCGAACGCATCTCGCTGAGTCAAAGCGCCTTATCCCATCAAATCAAAGCACTGGAAGAAGCTTACGGCGGGGACTTATTCATCCGCAAAACCTCTCCCATCCAGTGGACGCGACTCGGCGAGCGTCTCCTCGGC
>JBNNED010000237.1:0-6800 GCA_050285825.1 Verrucomicrobiales bacterium
AACATCGAAGGCACAGCGGATGCGGTCGATTTTGCGCCGATGAGCACCCCGACCATCAGCTACTTCACCACTCGCGGTTTCAACTTGGAGAACGGCGGCTCGACTGACGACCGCTATATCATGGATGAACTCCGGATCGGAACGACCTTTGCCGATGTCGTTCCTGTCCCGGAACCTTCGGCGGCCTTGCTAACAGCATTTTCAGCCTTAGCTCTCTGCCGCCGGAGTCGTCGGGACTAATTCCAGCTCCAAGCTGACGAAGTTCAACTCGCTTCGCTTGCGCCTTTGAGCCCGTGGTAGTGGACTTCGCTGGTGGGGTAAGGGATGGAGATGCCGGCGGCGTCGAGGGCTTTTTTGATCTCCTCGTTCATGGCGAAGTGGACGTCCCAGTACTTCGGCGTGAGCGTCCAGACGCGGACGGTGAAGTTGACCGAGCTGTCGGCCAGGGCACCGACTTTGACCATGGGTTCGGGCGTGCTTTCGATGTCGTCAATGCGGCTGATGACATCGAGAATGACCCGGCGCGCTTTGTCGATATCGTCATCATAACCAATGCCGAAGGAGAAATCGACGCGGCGGGTCGGCATGGCGCTGTAGTTGGTGATGGAGTCGTTGGAAAGCTTGCCGTTGGGGATGGTGATGACCTTGTTATCGCCTGTCGTGAGCAGGGTGTTGAAGATCTGGATCTCGCGCACTGATCCGGTAAATCCCTGGGTTTCAATGACGTCCCCAACCTTGAACGGGCGCAGGAGCAGGAGGATGACCCCACCTGCGAAGTTCTGCAGGGTGCCACTGAGAGCCATCCCGATGGCCAAGCCGGCGGCGGCGAGAATGGCCGCGAAGGAGGTGGCCTGCACGCCGGCCGTTTGAATGGCGGAAACGGCGACCCCCGCCTTGATCATCGTGCTGATGAGGGTCGTGAGAAAGGGCTTGAGCGTGGCATCGACCTTCCGCTTGTCGAGGGCCTTGCCGATGAGCTTGCCGATCCAGTTACTGACTTTCCAGCCAATGAGCAGGGTCAGGAGAGCCAAAATGATCTTGATCCCCCAAGTCGCCGTGAGGTTCCAAAGGTGGTTCGGGTCGATATTGAGCTGACTGAGAAAATCCGTCATGCTGACAGGTTAAGGGAGAACAGGTTCTTGTCACGGGGAAATCGGGCTCCGCCTCGCCAAGAGCACATTTTCTGCTCGTTCTTAAAAAAAGATATTGCCACGGCGTATTTTTTTGTTTTTCTTCAAAGAACATGAAAGCCACGACTCCTGTTTTCTTCGCCCTTCTCGCCCTCTCAAGCACCGCCACCCACGGAGCGATCACGATGCTTGATTCGACAGAGGACGGCCACATCCGCTCGGGTTCCCCCAGCTCAAATTACGAAAGCGACAGTTATGGCGACCGCCTCTTGGTCGGGAATCACTTTGAGCCCCACTTGGCAGATCTACGCGGGCTCCTGCAGTTCGATGTGTCGGCTTATGCTGGTATGAGCATCAACTCGGTCTCACTCTCCCTCACCCAAGTCGGAGGCGTCGCCGCTGATGACCAAGCAGCTGGGAGCTTTGATATTCTCCTGAAAGACATGGGCACGCCTTTCTTAGATGAAAGCGTGACTTGGAATAGCCTGACGCCCGCTGGTGGTGATGTGAGCGGCACGGTGCTCTCGACGGTGGCTGCCTACACCATTCCCTCCAGCGCAGGTGGCACGACGACATTCGCTACGTCGTCCGATTTCATCGCAGCACTGGAAGCGGCTGCCAACGGCTCAGGCGTTTTGTCATTGGTCGTTTACTCACCGGGCGCCGAGGCTTTGAGCGGGGAAAGCAGCTTTTATCGCTTCGACAATTTAGGCACCTTGACCATCGATGCCGTTCCGGAGCCCACCACGGCGGCTCTCAGCCTGCTCGCCGCCAGCGCCTTCCTCCGTCGCCGACGCGCGTGAGGCTCTGGGTGAGGGGGGAAATCAGAGGGGGCTGGCTTCGCAAGTGCCCGTGCTGCAGCTTTGGGCGTTTTTCCGGTAGGCGCTGGGGCTGAGGGAGGCGAAGCGTTGGAAGGTGCGGTTGAATTGGGAGAGGGACTGGAAGCCGCAGTCGTAGGCGATGTCGATGATTTTTCGCCCGGGGCTGGCGAGGAGGGTTTTTTGGGCGAGTTTGATGCGGGTGAAGTTGATGTATTCCACCAGGGTCATGCCGGTGTGGGTTTTGAATTGTTTGGCGAGGTGGGCGGGGGTGACGCCGGTGTGGCGGGCGATTTCATCGATCTGGATCCGGTCCTGGAGGTGTTGGGTGATGAATTTTTTACTGCGAAGGACGAGTTGGGGCTCGTGGGTGAGCTGCCTGGCGGCGAGGTCTCCGAGCTGGAGGGCGAAGGCGCTGAGGATGACGAGTTGGTTTCGGTATTCGAGGAGGTTGTGGGTGGGGAGTTGGTCGAATTTTCTTTGGATCTCGGCAATGGTGTCTTCTGGAAGCATGTGGAGGAGTTCTGCGAGTTCGCCTTTTTTCACGGTGGTGTTGGACATGCGGATTTGTCCGGTGCGGAGGTAGGCGAAGGTGCGGGAGCCCTTTTTGATGGCGATAATGGAGGAGGTGAGGCCGGCTTCACAGTGGTCGGTGATGGTTTTCCGGGAGTGTTCGGTGAGGCGCTTGATGTTCCGCTGGAGGCAGCGCTTTGAGCAGCCGCTGGTCTGGCGGATGATGAGGCAGTAGGAGTTCAGGCAGCGGTGGAGTTCTTCTCCCGGGGTTTTCAGGGTGTCCGGGTGGACGAGGGAGACGGTGTGTCCGGTGATTTGCTCAAAGGAGGAGCGGTAGAGGGAGAAGAGATCGGAATTGAGCAATTTCCCATAAATTTGACTACGTTGAGGTTCATCAAGGTAGCTGGTGCCCTTGGATATGTCGCCCGGTAGGTTCATCCTGGGGAGATGTTAGCACTGGCTTGGAGAATGACAATGAGGACTTGTTCCGAGAGGCCGGGGCGAGGGGGCGGTTGACGATGAGGAGGCTGATGAGGGAGCTGAGGGGCATGATGATGGCGGCGATGAGGGGGGACATGAGGCCGGTGCTGGCGGCGATGAGGGCGGCGGCGTTATAGCCGAGGGTGAAGGTGAGGAGCTGGCGGGAGAGGTGGCGGTGCTGGGTGGCGAGGTGGAAGAGCTTGGGCAGGAAGGTGAAGCTCTCGTCTGTGTAGAGCATGTCGGCGTCTTTGGTGACGAGGTTGAGGTTGGCAAAGGGGGCGGCGCTGAGGCGCGCTTCGCGCATGGCGGGGAGGTCGTTGATGCCGTCTCCAAGGTAGAAGAGGTCGCCGGTTTTTTGCCATTGGCGGACGTAGTGGAGTTTTTCTTCGGGGCTGAGGCCGGCGTGGCAGTGGCTGGGTTTGAGTTTTTTGGCGAGGCGCGCGACGCTGGCTTCGCGGTCGCCAGAGAGGAGGCGGGGTCTTTCCGGGATGTAGGGGGCGATGTCCCGCAGGGCCTGGAGGAGGCGGGGGCGGGGTTTTTCGGTGAAGTGGAAGGTGGTGAGGGGGGTGCCATCGAGGTAGAGGGTGCAGGCGGCTTGCTCGCTGGGGGAGCTGGGGCGGCTGAGTTGGTAGGTGCCGTGCTCGGTAGGGAGGCTGGAGCCGATGCCGGGTTCTTCGGTGACGGGGCCGCGCAGGGGGCTACGGGAGTGGCCTTTGAGGAGGAGGGCGGAGAAGAGGCTGCGGCTGAGGGGGTGGAGGGATTGGCGGGTGAGGGTGAAGAGGGCGTGGAGGGCGTGGGGAGGGAGCTGGTCCAGGGGGGCGGGGTTGGCGAGCTGGGGGCGGTCGAGGGTGAGGGTGCCGGTTTTATCAAAGACGATGATGCGGAGGTGGTGGAAGCGGGACCACAGGGTGGAGGTGAGGGGGAAGACGCCGATGTGCTGGGCGGCTTTGTTAAAGCGGGTGGCCAGCAGGGGGAGGGCGAGGCCGATGCCGCAGGGGCAGGAGACGACGTAGATGGAGATCATGACTTGGAGGGCTTTGACCCAGTCACGTTCCGCGCTCAGCCAGTAGGCACCGGCGAGGGCTCCCCAGGCGAGGACGGTGAGGAGGTAGGTGCGGATCCAGCGCTCGAGCCGGGGGGAGTGGCTTTCGGGCTCGATGCGGTGGATGTAGTGGCTGTGGTCGACGGGGTGGTCGGTCTCAATGTGGAGGGTGTGCCGGCTTTGGTTAACGGCTCCGGCGGGCAGGATGTCTCCGCTGTGGTAGAGGTGGGTGGCGGGCTCTCCGGTGATCCAGGCAAGGGAGCATTCCGCTGCCGGGCTGAGGAGCTTCGAGCTGGTGGGGAGGACGGTGCCCGGGGGGATGAGCAGTTGTTCGCCAGCGGTGATGTCCGCGGTTTCTCTGTGTTCTCCGTTGGTGGTGCGGTAAGCGGGGGGTATGCCGCCGCCGGAGCCGAATTTGGTCCGCGCTTTGCGCAGGGAGCTGTTTTGGATGTGCCTTCCGGCCAGCATGAGGAAGGTGAAGATGGCGACGAAGTCGAAGTAGAAGAGGTTTTCTTTTCCGGTGGCCCAGCCGGCGATGGAGCCGAGGAGGGCGAGGATGAGGCCAACGGAGACGGGGAGGTCCAGGTGGGCGCGTTTAATGCGGAGGGCCTGCCAGGCGCGCTGGAAGAAGTGGGAGCCGCCGATGAGGAAGGTGAGGAGGGAGGAGGCGATGACGATGGTGGTGAAGAGCTCGTGCAGTTCATCGGTGACGTCCATGCCGGTGTAGCGCGGCAGGGTGAAGAGCATGGTGTTCATGGCTAGGGCACCGCAGATACCGAGGCGGAGGGTGAGGGGGGCGTAGAGTGGGTCTTGGCCGGATTGGGGGCGGGGGGTGAGTTCGTAGCCGATTTTGTAGAGGGAGGCGGCGAGGTCTTCCGGGCGGAAGTGCTCGGCATCGTGGTCGATTTCGATCGCCCCTCGGGAGACGTTGATGCGGAGGGAGAGGACGCCGGGGGATTTTTTGGCAAGGGCTTCTACGAGCCAGACGCAGGCGACGCAGCTGAGGCCGTCTATGCCGAGGCGGAGGGTGTGTTGGTCTGGGTTTTCGGCGTGGAGGAGGGTGAGCCATTGCCAGTCTTTTTCGAGGAAGGGTTTTTCACGCAGGGGGGTGATGGGGGTGTCTTTTTTGAGTTCGTAGAAGAGGCCGAGGTCCTGGTCTTTGATGAGATGGTGGACGTGCTCACAGCCCGGGCAGCAGAAGTTTTCCTGGTGCGGGGAGAGGGGGGTGGAGCAGTGGAGGCAGTCGGGCATGGTTTCAGGGTTCCTGGCAGCAGCTGGGTAAGCCGGTGGTGGTTTCCCGGGCTTGGTCGGTGAGGGTGGCGGGGTGATCGGTGTTTTCTGGAAGGGGTGCGGGGGCTTCGGCAGCGCTGAGGGTGTCTTGGAGGCGGAAGGTGAGCAGGAGGGTGAGGGTGAGGAGGAAGGCGATGCGCAGGCCGTGGCGCCAGCGCGGCGGGATGTGGCGGATGAGGAGGCGCCCGGTGGATTGGGCAAGCCAGAGCAGGGGGATGGTGCCGAGGGTGAAGCAGAGGGCGAGGCGGGCGCCAGTGGGGGCGGAGCCGCTGAGGAGGCAGATGCCGAAGATGAGGTAGAGGGGGGCGCAGGGGAGGGCAGGGGAGAGGAGGCCGAGGAGGCCACCGGAGATGCCGGGGGGGCTTTTTTGGGCTTTGAGGCGGAGGCGGAAGAGGGTTTTGGTGGGGAGGGGGAGGCGGGGGAGTTTGAGGAGGCGGGGGAAGGCGGAGATGAGGAGGAAGGGGATCATGAGCCAGGGGAGGATGACGGCGGGGGAGTCAAAGAAGTAGGCGAGGGGTTGCTTGCCGATGAGGCCGGCGAGGGCGCCAATGGTGGTGTAGGAGAGGAGGCGGCCGAGGTGGTAGCCGAGGGCTTCGAGCTGGGCGTGTTCGTTGGTTTTACTGCGGCTGGTGACGGCGCAGGCGAGGGGGCCGCACATGGCGAGGCAGTGCGGGCTGGTGGCGAGGCCGGCGGCGAGGGCGGCGAGGGAGGTCATTTCGGTGAGGGCGATCATGGGCTAGGTGGTGAGCTGGATGAGGTAGAGCCAGGCGGCGGCGATGATGAGGTGGCCGAGGGCGACCCAGAACCAGAGGGATTTGGTGGGGTTATTCATGGCTGGTTTTGGTAGTTTTGGCGGTACATGTGTTTGTTGGGGCCGGTGAATTTGGCGTTGAGGGTCTGGGCGGAGCCGTCATCGGCGTTGATTTGGAAGGTGATGTCTTTGCTGCCGTCATAGCCTGCGGCGGTGGTGGCGGCGCTGATGGTGAGGGTTTTGGTGCCGAGGGGGGGGATGGTGAGGGGGACGGTGTCTGAGTAGGTGATTTCTGCGGAGCCTTGGCCGTGGATGTGGAAGGTGACGGGGCGTTGGCGTTTGTTGGTAAGGCGGATGGTGTAGATGTTGCGGACGCCTTGGGGGGTGCTGAGGTAGTTGGTGCCTTCGAGGCGGGAGACTTCGGCGTGGAAGGGGCGGGCTTTGGATTTGAGGGTGAGGAGGAGGACGAGGGCGCCGAGGAGGGTGAAGAGGCCGTAGAGGTAGAGGCGGGGGCGGAGGAGGCGGCGTTTTTGGGTTTCGATGCCGTTGCGGGAGTCGTAGCGGATGAGGCCGGGGGGGCGTTTGAGTTTGGCCATGATGTCATCGCAGGCGTCGATGCAGGCGGAGCAGGCGACGCATTCGAGCTGGATGCCGTTGCGGATGTCGATGACGGTGGGGCAGACGTTGATGCAGCGGTGGCAGTCGACGCAGTCTCCGGTGGGGGCGGGGTCGGCGTTTTGGCGTTTTTTTCCGCGTGGTTCTCCGCGGAGGTGGTC
>JBNNED010000238.1:0-2640 GCA_050285825.1 Verrucomicrobiales bacterium
TCCCACCACCTCCCGCGAAAAGACGGATTCGGTCGATGGTTCCAATCTCTTCCGATCCAGATGCGTCTGCCGTCCCCTCCGTCGCCTGATTGACGAACAACGAAAATTGATCCACTCCACCGGAGTTGACCTCGATTTTCGCCACTAATCTGAAAATATCATTAGTGGTAGCCTCCACTCCCGAGTCCACCAAAGTGGCTTTGCCAAGGTGAAAATTATTACTCGCACTGGTCGGACCGATGAGAAGTTCTTCATTGGATCCGTCGAAAAGACTCAAGGCCGTTGTCCGCAGAACCGCGCTGTTCTTCCGAAAGGTGAAACCCACGTAATAGGTCGCATTCACACTCCAATCGACTGCTAAATCGCGGAAAATTTCCGCACTCCCCGCTGACACTCCCACCATGTTAACTTGATTGCCACTCACCGTCTCCCCCAATGAACTTGAAAGCGATCCTGCAACCACGTTCTTCGAGCCATTCGCGCTCGCATTCCCCCAAGCCCCTCCCCAGCCTGTTCCTCCATTGGCACCGCTCAGCGGGTCTTCGGAGTAATCAAAAGATTCGGTCGCGATCATGGCGGCGGAAGCCGTGCCCGCACCGGCCAGACCTGCCATGAGGAGGATGGATTGTGTCAATTTGGATACATTTTTCATGATTTCTGGAGTCTTGGGTTCGGGTTGTTCGTCTGGCAACCCATGCAAAATCCAGCTTTGCCCGACACTTTTACCCTGACAACGGCAAAAAGCTCCGCTAATCTGGTATTTTCCGCATACCACTCATCCGATCATGCCGCAACCGCCACCACCCCGCCCCTCGCTGACCCAGCATTGCTACGGAGTTATCCACGAAAAACTCCTCGCCGGCACCTGGCCGGAGGGCTTGCCCGGCGAGCGGGAGCTGGCCATCCAGCTCGGCGTCTCGCGCTCGACCCTGCGTAAAACCCTCACGGAACTGGAGCGCGACGGACTCATCCACAAGCGGCACGGGCGACGCAGCCTTCCCGGCCCCCGCCTCCGCAGCAGCCGGAAGGCCGGTTCTCCACAGAAACGCAAAATCATCACCCTCGCCCCGAACCGCCTTCACCTCCTCCCTACCCGCGCCGTCTACACCCTCGACGCTCTCCGCATGCGGCTGGCCGAAAGCGGTCACAGCCTCGAAGTCCGCCCCCTCGCGCCCCAAGCCTCTTCCCAACTCACCCAGATGCTGAGCCAGGAAAGCGATGCCATCTGGCTCCTCTATCAACAAGCCCCGGAAATCCACCGCCTCTGCCACGAGAGCGGTCGGGACTGCCTCGTATTCGGCACCCAGGACGCCCGCTTCCCCCTGCCCGCTGTCGATCTCGACCAACTGGCCACCGCCCGTCACGCCGCGCGGCACCTCCAGCGACTCGGTTACCAAAAAGACCAGGTCGCCCTCGTTTACAGCTCCCACGCCCTGCCGGGTAACATCCTCATGTCACAAGGCGTGCGTGAAGTTTTCGGCCCCGAGGTCGCCATCGCGGAAATCTCCCTCGATTCCCAGCGCGCCCCCCTCGCCCTCGACCGCCTCGTCGAAAAACTCCGCCGCCCCGCCGCCCTCATCCTCGCCCACACCCGCCACACGACCTGCGCCCTCACCCACTTTTCCGCCGTGCGCCGACTCCGCATCCCGGATGATCTCGGCCTCCTCTGCCTCAATGACGACCCCCTCTTCCCCTTCCTACATCCCGACATCGCCCGTTACCAAAGTGACGCCAAAGCCGTCGCCAGCCACCTCGCTTCCCTCGCCCTCCGCGCCATCAACGGAGCCAAACCCACCCCCCGGATGACCCGCCTTTTTCCAGACTTCCTCCCCGGACAAAGCCTCCTCCCTGCCCACCTTCACCCCAAGGACTCCTGAGCGACTCCGTCGTCCCAACTGGTATACCATTCATACCACTAAGTCCCACTTCCCCCCGCCCGATTCTCTGGCATGATTGGAAAACCTCCACGACCAAGAACTTCCTCATGCCCAAGAAACTGCCACCCATCCTCACCCTCCTCGGCGCCTTCGCCCTGGCTCTCCCCGGCCGGGCGGATGAAAAATCACTGCCCCTCGTCGACCTCTCACAAGACGAAGCCCGCCAACAAGTCATCGCCGCCGGCACCGAGTCCACCTACCAGGGTCATCCCACCACCCTCCTCCTGCCGGACGAAAAAACCCTCTTCGCCGTCTGGTCCGTGAACCACGGCGGCCCCGCCGGCCCCATGGCGACGAGCAGCGACCGCGGACGGACGTGGACGCGCCTCGACGACCAGCTCCCCGCCAATTTTTCCCGCCACCAGAACTGCCCCAGCATCTACCGCCTCGTTGCCCCCGATGGCCAGGCCCGCCTCTGGGTTTGGACCGCCGCCCTCGGCACCCGCAGCGGCCCCGGCATGCCCTCGATCATGAGCGAGGACGAGGGCCGCACCTGGAAAGAAATGCCGCCTCTGGGCTTCCGCTGCGTCATGAGCTTTTCCAGCATCGTCCGCCTCAAGGACGGTCGCTACCTCGGCCTCTATCACAAGGGACCCGACGGCAAAGATCGCAGTCCGCTCACCGTTCTCCAGACCATCACCGCCGACGGTGGCTTCACCTGGAGCGAACCCCGCGTCGTGGCCGCCGTCGCGGGCAAAGACCC
>JBNNED010000239.1:0-6737 GCA_050285825.1 Verrucomicrobiales bacterium
GCTCGTCATACTAGAATCCAGCATCTTTCGGGATATTGTTGAGATGGAAAAATCCTCGCTAGCCAAACGCTCTCGCAAACTCTTCACCCTCTCCGCTTTTTACAATGCTTGCTCTTCACTCATACAGGAGCTCGCTACTGGAGATCTCGAAAAAGACGCAAAGATCGCACGAGACTACTGGGAAGCGGTCGCGAAACAATTCCCAGCTTGGATCCAAGTGAAAGAAGGGCACATGCCAGCCAGTGAAGTCAGAGAGACCTTCATTCACTCTCATGGCATCGTGCTACAAGCGCTAGGCCGAGCCGGTAATGAGCTCATGAAATCCAAGCCGGATCACTGGAAAAAAGAGCTTCCTGCCCTCCAACAGATCGATTGGTCACGAAAAAACACCCGCACTTGGGAAGGGAGAGCCATGCACCTCGGCGTCGTGCAAAAGAAAAATGCCAACATCACCCTCACCACGAACTTAATCAAGCAAACCCTCGGCCTCGAACTCAATACGGAAGAGCTCGAAACTGAAGAGCAGCACACTCAAAGCCGTTGAGGTCCACTCATCGGATTCCAGAAAACCCGCTGACCCAATTCTCTCCGAACGATATGCACCAATTCGCTCAACTTCATCCCTACATCCCCCCGGTGTCCACGGCTAATGATTCGCAGCAAAGCCGCTGTCTCTCTACCTCCAAGCCTCATCCGGCGGGTGTTTTATTGCCCGATCCAAGCGACTCCCAAGGAAAAAAATTCACAAATAGAGCTGGCGAGATCCACGTATCTGTGCTTTCTTCCCAGCAAGAAACCGGCCACGCCTCTCCACGATGCGCAACTTGGCCGGTATTTTTTTGTCCTGAAACTACCTCAAATCAGAAAGGAGATAAGCATGCGCTTTTGTAAGCCGGCCATTACGCTCCAAGAACAAGTCCAGCGTCTTCGGGATTGCGGGTTGCGCATCACAGACCACTCCGCAGCCCTCACTGCTCTGGAAAATATCGGCTACTACCGACTTTCGGCCTACACCTACCCATTCCGAGAAGGGACCTCACGAGATTCTTTCAAGCCAGAAACAACACTAGAGCAGATCATCCGCGTCTATGACTTCGACCGTGAACTCCGCCTTCTTGTCACAGATGCCCTGGAGCGCGTAGAAATTGGTATCCGCTCTCGTCTAGTCAATCATACCTGCCTCTACTACGCTCATCCACATTGGTTTATGGATGCCTCTAACTTCCACCCGAAATTCAATCACAGGGCATTCCTCAAAAAACTGGAGAGCCACCTCAATATCCGGGAGGACAAGACCACACACCAACGTGTTCTCCCCACGAAGCACCCGGAAACATTCATCGAACACTACTATCAAAAATACGCAGACCCCTACCTGCCTCCATTCTGGATGTCCGTAGAAGTCCTCACACTTGGCTCACTTTCACACCTCTTCCAAGGTCTCCGTGATTCACAATTAAAAAAAGAAATCGCCGCCCCCTTCGGTGTCCCGGCCAAGATTTTTTCCTCATGGCTCCATGCCATCTCCCACCTCAGAAACACCTGCGCTCATCACGGCAGGCTTTGGAACCGAAAATTCTCAATCAGCCCACCCATTGCAAAAAAACACCAAGGCATTCTATACCACCCACACCGCTTCGAAGGTCACGCTGTGGTCATTGTCGAGATGCTCGACGCCTGCTCTCCGCACCATTATTGGCGGCAGAGACTGAACACGGTATTGGACGCCTATCCCGAGATTCACCATCAAGCCATGGGCTTCCCAGAAAACTGGAAATCATTCCCCTTCTGGGACCTCGCCTGATAAACCTTCCCAAGCCAGCTCCAAAAATTCAGCCTCTCCCGCACCACATGCCAGCAAATCACACCCCATCCTTCTCCGAAAAGTCCGCTTTCAAGGAAGACGGCTTCGAGCCCATCATCGCCCACCTCGAAGAAGAAATCCGCGAGCTCTACCTCTCTGACAAAGTCCCTTGGATCATCGGCTATTCCGGCGGCAAGGACTCCACCGCCGTGCTCCAGCTCGTCTGGTCCGCTATTGCCGCGCTCCCATCTGAGCAGCATCACAAACCCATCCACGTCATCTCCACCGACACCCTGGTGGAAAACCCCATCGTCGCCTCATGGGTCGCCAAGTCGCTTGACATCATGCGCCGCAGTGCGGAAGCCGACAACCTTCCCTTCAAGCCCCACCGCCTCACCCCGGCCGTCGAGGACTCCTTCTGGGTCAACCTCATCGGTAAAGGCTACCCAGCTCCGAGACATAAGTTCCGCTGGTGCACGGCTCGTTTAAAAATCAATCCTTCGAACGGGTTCATTACTAACATCGTCAAACTGGACGGAGAAGCGATTCTCGTTCTTGGATCACGCAAGGCTGAAAGTTCACGTCGTGGGGCTAATATGGAGAAACACGAACGACTTCGAGTTCGTGACCGCCTCAGCCCAAACTCCAGTCTTCCAGGCGCACACGTATACACCCCCGTAGAAGCTTGGTCGAATGACGACGTCTGGTTCTACCTGATGCAAAAGAAAAACCCGTGGGGTTACAACAACCGCGACCTGCTCGGCATGTATGCCGGAGCCTCCGCCGATGGCGAGTGCCCGCTGGTAGTGGACGACAGCACCCCCAGCTGTGGTGACTCCCGCTTCGGCTGCTGGGTCTGCACCCTGGTGGAGAAAGACAAATCCATGACCGCCATGGTCCAGAACGATGCCGAAATGGAGTGGATGCAGCCGCTGCTCGAGCTGCGCAACCTCATCGACTTCCGCGAGGACGGCCAGATGCGCGACAAAATCACCGGGGAAATACGCGATGTGCACACCAAGCGCGAGGCCTTTCAGTCCCCCGTCGGAGAAGCCATCGGCACTTACCTCGAAAAAGCCTCCGGACGTGAGATTGAAGACCTCGTCCGTGATCGTGATTGGGAGCGATACCTACGTGACTTCCGCCGCCTCAATACCGGCAACGTCCAGATCATGTCGGACGGTCATCGCGAGATCCGCGGACCCTACGTGCAAGAAGCCCGCGAGGCCTGGCTACGCGCCCTGCTCACCGCCCAGTGTGCCGTCCGCGAGCTGGGGCCGGCAGAAGTCGGCGAGATTGAATTGATCACCTTCCCCGAGTTGGAAGAAATCCGCCGTATTTGGGTGGTCGACAAGCATGAACTTGAAGACCGCCTACCCGTTATTTATCAAGAAATTCTCGGCGAGCCCTATCCTGGCAAACCCCTCGATGACAACCTCGTCTTCGGTAACGAAGAGATGGCCATCCTGGCCGAAGCCTGTGGTGAAAACCCACTCCACTATCAGCTCACCCGAGAGCTACTCGGCCTCACCATCCAGCAGCGAAATCACGCTCGCCGCTCCGGGCTCTTCGAGAAAATCGAAAAGGCCTTCCGCCGCTCGTCCTTCGACAGCGAGGAACAAGCCCTCGAGCGCGCCCGTGAGCTGGCCGCCGAACTCCAGACCATCAAAGACAAAAGCGCCGACCTCACCATCTGACCTATGATTCTAGACCGTATTCTTCTCGATAACTTCGGTGCCTACGGCGGGCGTCAGGAGGCTCACCTTACGCCAGAGCCTGGCAAGCCCGTCATCCTTTTTGGTGGCATGAATGGCGGAGGTAAAACGACCTTCCTCGACGCCCTCCAGCTTGGACTTTATGGCCGCAAAGCGCGCACCTCAAACCGGGGCAACAAGGCCTACCTCGACTACCTCTCCCAGTGTATCCACCGTGGCAGTGATCCCAAAGAAGGAGCTTCCATTACGATCCGCTTCCACCGGATCTCTGAAGGCAAGTTGACCAACTACGAAGTGCAGCGCGCGTGGAAAGACGAAGGCAAGGGCGTGCAGGAGAACTTGCTGGTGCTCTGTGATGGCCTCCCGGATGAAATCCTGACCGAACATTGGGAAGAACATCAGGAAGCCCACCTCCCCTCGTCCATTGCCCACCTCTTCTTCTTTGACGGTGAACAAATCGCCGAGTTGGCCGATGGCTCCAATGCTGCCAAAATCATCGGCACTGCCATCCATACCCTGCTGGGGCTCGACCTCGTTGATCGTCTCGAAAATGACCTCCGCGTCTTCGAGCGCCGCAAGCGTGCCGAATCCCTCGATGCCAAGGGGCTGGAGGAACTGAAAAGTGCCGAGGCCACCCTGCAACACATCGATGAAGAAGAAGCCGCCGTCGCCATGGAAGAAGGTTCGCTGGTCAACCGCGCGGGCCGCCTGGCTCAGTCGGTCGAAAAAGCCCGCGACGACTACGAGGCCCAGGGTGGCGCTTTATTCGAGCGCCACGCCGAGCTGGAAGCCACGCTGCACGGGCTGCAGGCAGAGCGTTCCACCAAACAGCAAGCGCTGCGTGAACTCGCCGCAGGGCCGCTACCTCTTTTGCTCATCGCCCCCCAGCTGGCCGAGCTCCAGCAACAGGTCCACCACGAAACCGAGATCCGCCACGCCAAGGTGCTGTCGGAATCGCTCGAAGAGCGCGATGCCAAACTCACCAAGCTCCTCAAGGCCGAAAAAGCATCCGCCGCGCTGGTCAAAAAGATCACAAAGCACCTCGACGAGGAGCGCGACCAGGTCGCCAGCACTGCCGGCGAGGAACTCGTCATCGATGCCGACCCCAATTTTGAGGCTGAGTTGATCCAATTGCGCCAACACATCCTGCCCGCCACAGAAGCTGAAGCCACCAATTTGCTCAAAGAGATCGATACCCTCAGCCAGCGCATCGACCACGTCGATACCGAGCTCGCCCGGGTTCCTGCCGAGGATCAGATTGCGGGCTACCAGCAACGTCTTACCCAGGCCCAGAAGGAACATCAAACCGCCCTGCGCGAACTCGAGGACATCAAAACCCGCCGCGAAAGCCTACGCCGCCAACACCAGCAAGTCAGCACCAAAGTCGAGCGCCTCACTGCCCAGAATGTCGATGCCCGCTATGCCGAGAAGGACCGCGAGCGCATGCTCGCCCACTCGCCCAAAGTCCGCAAAACCCTGGCCGACTTCAAAACCCGCGTCATCCGCAAGCACGCCTCGAAAATCGAGTCCCTCATGCTCGAGTCCTTCCAGTCCCTGCTACGCAAGACCGACCTCGTCTCCGGGCTCACCATCGACCCGAAGGACTTTACCGTCACCCTGCTGGACCGCAACAAGCAGCCGCTGCCCTTCGACCGCCTCTCCGCTGGCGAACGCCAACTGCTTGCTACCTCCATGCTCTGGGGACTCGCCCGCGCCTCAGGCCGACCCGTCCCCACCATCATCGACACCCCGCTCGGACGCCTCGATTCCTCCCACCGCACCCACCTCGTCACCCGCTACTTCCCCTCCGCCTCCCACCAGGTCCTCCTGCTCTCTACCGACGAGGAAATCGTCGGTAATTACCACGAAGCCCTCAAGCCCTACGTCTCCCGCCAATCCCTTGCTGCATGAAGCTAGAACCCACCATCAACATTCCGGTGCTGACTGGAAACCGTGGAAATAGAAGGCAATACGTCACCTCACTACCACTCAAAGTCCTATCGACTCTGGTTGAGCCGATCATGCGGGAAAAGACGAATCCGACTAACTTGCGGCTTCATCTAGCGACAGTCCGAAAAATTTCCGACAAGTGGACAACCTCAGGCGAAATCTCCTCCTTTAACCCCATTGTCATCGCTGTAGCAGACACTTGCCGTTTTATAAGCATCGATCCCTCCAAAAAATCTGGATTTGGTTCTTTGGAATGCCCCCTCACATCGATACTCGAAATTCTTGATGGTGCGCAAAGGTTGGGAGCCCTTCGCAACCTTCAAATTCCTCATAGTCAACTCGACCTGATCGAGTGGCCCGTTCACCTGATCACCGTCAGCACTCAAGCCGACCTCGCCCAAGCGATCAACATGATGCGCGGCGAAATAAATATGCTGCCTGCTAGAGCTCACAAAACGAGTCACGACTACTCTAATTGGACACGATCAATAATACGTGAGTCGCCATTTCTAGAGAAAGCTGTAGCCATCGGAAAATCATCCATGTCACTACGTAGCCGACATCTTTGGGCCGAAAGCGCAGTCCAAAAATCAATCACAATGGCCATCAAAGAAGGCATTATAGATCTCTCCCTACACAACAAAACCAGCTTCATATCAACTTGGAACAAGCTCGTTCGTCATATCCCTCTGCTTGCTGATTTTCAGAACGACAAAATAAGCGCGCAAAAACTCCGAGAGTCGACAACACTTACACAGGCTGCCTGTGCACAGGCATTAATCCTTCTGGCAGCCCACCTCACCAAACAATCAGACACATTCAGCCCGCAATTCATATCCAAGCTAAAAAAATACGACTGGTCATCGTCATCCGCCAACCAACAATCTAAAGAGATAACCAGTAATGCTCGCAGCCACCTGGAAAGACTGTGTAATTTCTGTGGCCTCAACCTCGATTAGCAACACTCACCCACATGATCGACTCCTGCACAAAATGGCTTGGCATCTTCGGCAACCTCAATGTCGCGAAAAGCCAGAAACTTGGATTAGCACCCCATAAACCGCTGATGCTACTGGCCTTGATGGACTTGATCGAATGTGGCGAATATTCGGACGGCTTTGTTCCCTACGACATTCGTTTGGTCCAATATTTTCGCGATTACTGGCCAATCGTGGTAGAGCGGAGGCAAAATTTACCGGATATCCGCATGCCGTTTCACGCCCTCGGCACGGACGGAATCTGGCAACACTTCACCGAAGAACGCACCC
>JBNNED010000240.1:0-3022 GCA_050285825.1 Verrucomicrobiales bacterium
CGCCCAGCAGCAGCACCAACCCACTCCCCCAGCACAGCAAAGGCCGCAGCCATCTGCCGAACAAATCACGCCGGGGGGCACGGCTCTCCGCCGCCGCATCATTCATACCACTACCCTGCCGCAAAATAGGGCCCTTGGCAATGCAAAGGAACTTGGGTCAGCCTTAACGTCGGCGACGCAGCAGACCCGAAAGGGAACAGAGCGCAAGCATCGCGGCGCTGGGTTCGGGAATCAGCTCCAGGGTGGGGCCCTCGAGCGTTGCATGCTCGGAGGAAGCAAAGTTCAAGCCGGGGGTAGCTGAGCCTTGACCCGTCACGACGGCGATCAGTGTAATGGCATCGTCAGCCTGCCGGTAATTTTCCCAATCGGAAAAGAGCAACGAACGCGTATCGCCAAGGTTCGTTCCCGAAGTAATCTGGGAAAAATCACCCAAGGCAGTCACCTTCGCCGGGTCTAGACCATATAAATTACCAGGGCCAGTTCCCAAACCAGGGCTATTGTTCCAGGTGATCGTATTCTCAGCCCAGTTAGAACCCGCAACTCCAGTATTGAGTGCGTAGATGCGCACGTCAAAGGTCGTTGTCGGATTGCTGCTTACCGTGAGGCTCAAGCGAGCTTGATTCAGGCCAGCAGTTCCGCTCGTCGGCAAAGCGAATTTTAAATAAGCGGTCCGGGTATTTCCTTGCGAGCTGTATGGTCCTTTCAGCTGCAAGGCGTCGGCACTTCCGCTGGATTGCTGAACGGTATTTGGAGCCGACCACAGGACATTGTTGTCTTCTGTCGCTGACAAGATCACGGCAGCCTGTGAGGAGAGCGCGAGAACACCCAAGCACGAAAGAGAGAGAAGCTTGACTTTCATATGTTCTCGGCAACGTAGCGATATCGCTGAGGGCGTCAACTATATTTTTGTCTGACATCTTCACGGGCTCAAGCGCCGCTTGTCCCACCTCCCGTTCGGGGCTTTTTGGTAGATGATGCGGTCGTGCAGGCGCGACTCGCGGCCCTGCCAGAACTCCACCGTGGCGGGTTCCACGACGTAGCCGCCCCAGAACTCCGGCAGGGGCACTTCTTTCCCCTCGAAGCGCATTTTGAACAAATCTTCCCGCTCTTCCAGATAGCAGCGACTGTTGATTTCTCCCGATTGCCACTCCGAGACCCAGGCACCGATCTGCGACTCCCGCGGACGGGACTGGAAATAGACCGCGCTTTCCTCACTGGAAATTTTCGAAACCCGACCCGTGATATTGACTTGGCGTTCGAGCTCGCGCCAGAGGAAAGAGAGGGCGACCTGCTCATTTTCCGCCATCTCAGCGGCCTTGCGGGATTGGTAATTGGTAAAAAAACGGAAGCCCCGCTCATCGAGCCCCTTCAGGAGAACCGTCCGCACCGAGGGCTGGCCCGTCGAATTCGCGGTCGCCAAAGTCATGGCATTGGGTTCAACGAGCCCCGCCGCCAGCGCCTCTTCCAGCCACTCCGAAAACTGGGCGATCGGTTCCGCCGCCAAGTCCTCGACCGCGATCCCTCCGCGGGTGTAATTTTCCCGTAAAACGGTCAAATCCGTCCTCTCTCGCTTCATGCCAGCAAGCAAAGCAGGTCGCCTGCGATAGTCCAATTCCTTTTGTCCCGTCATTCATTTTCCTATTGACCCGAGGGCGATCGATGAACTAGGACTTAATACTACCTCACCATCATACCTCATGAAAAAATCACTCCTCCTCATTCTCCTTCCCACGGCTCTCCCAGGCGCCACCCTCTATTCTTTTTCCACCGCCAATGCCGCAATTCCCAATACAAATGATGACGGCTACGATGCCAGTGTGGTTTCGATCAGTTCGGCGGCCAACATCACCGGCCCCGTAGACGGAACGGGTCTGGCGACCGGAAATAACGGGCTCAACCGCTTCTGGAACTCGGAATGGGCCGGTTTTTCCGTTTCTTCCACGAACGGCACCTCGCTCGACGATTCCACTGAGTTCAACACGGGCTATTTCGAACTCACGATCACCGCCGCCGCTGGTTACCAACTCAATTTGGAGAGCCTCGACTTCGGCTCAGCCCGTGGTGGAAGTTCGGAGGAAAGAGGTTTCGCCCTCTATGCCAAAGCAGATGGATCAGCCTTTGCGCTGGGTGATACGCCGGAAGAATACATGGATCCCGAAGCTTCCATCACGGGTCAAAGCTACACCGGTGAACCTGGTTTACGTGGAAACACCCGCCCGGTATCTGTTGATTTAAGCGGAGCCGAATTTCAAAACATCAACACAGTCACCTTCCGCTATTACTCGCTTACCCCAGCCACAGGCAACAGCATGGACTTTGATGGCTGGTCGCTCGAAGGCACGGTGGTTCCCATTCCGGAACCCAGCGCCGCCTGGCTCTCGCTCTGCGGGGTGCTTGCCCTCGGCCTGCGCCGCCGGAAGTAGCTCGGAAAAAGCTCAAATCTCCGCCAGACTGGCGGCCATGGCCTCGAGGGTCAGATCGAGGTCGCTCTCGTGGTGGGCCAGCGAGATGAAGCCCGTCTCGTAAGGTGAGGGCGCGAGGTAAACGCCGCGTTTCAGACAGCCCCAGAAGAGTTTTTTGAAGATCTCGAAATCCTGCTTCACCACGGTATCGACGTTGACAATCTCCTCATCGAGGAAATAGAGGCAGAACATCGAGCCCACCTGATTGAAGCGGTAAGGCATCCCTTTTTCCGTGAAAATTCCCTCAATGCCGCGAGCGAGATAAGCGCCGAGCTCGTCCAGTCGCCGATAAGCCGATTTTCGCTCCAGCTCCCGCAGTTGCGTCAGCCCCGCCACCATCGCCAGCGGATTGCCGCTCAGGGTGCCCGCCTGATAAACGGGCCCGTCCGGGGCGAGAAAATCCATGATCTCGGCCTTGCCACCAAAGGCTCCCACCGGCAGCCCGCCCCCGATGACCTTCCCCATCGCCGTCAGGTCCGGCTCGTAGCCGATGAGCCCCTGCACGCCCGCTTTGCTCAGACGAAAACCCGTCATGACCTCGTCAAAAATCAGCACCGAGC
>JBNNED010000241.1:0-3120 GCA_050285825.1 Verrucomicrobiales bacterium
CTCGGTGGAGACGCGGCCGGGGACGATTTTCAGGATTTCGAGGCCGAAAATGATGAGGACGCGGTCGATGATCGACTCGATGAGGGCGTCGCCGGAAAGCGGGGAATCTTTGTGTTCGTCGATGGCTTGCTGGACGAGGTGCTTGTATTCCGGCTTGGAGGCGGCCTGGAGAATGAGCGAGGGGTTGGTGGTGGCGTCTTGCGGGGTGTATTCCTTCATCGCCGCGAAGTCGCCGGTGTCGGCCACGACGGTGGTGAATTGTTTGAGGCTGTCGAGGTGGTTGGTGTTGGACATGGGTATGGGAATGGCGGGAAATAGCAATGAGTTCAAGTCCTATCTGTTTTTAACGCATTTCGCGGCGTGTCCGGTCTTCAGCGGAGGAAGTTGGGAATCCTGGGTTCGGGTGGTTCGGGGTAGGAAGCCAGTTCGGCGAGCTTGACTTGTTGGTCATGGCCGCGCTCGACGAGATCGCTGATGTGGTGGAGGTATTTTTTGTTGGCCCGGTAGGTGCGGGTGATGGTGGACATGCGTTCGACGAGATCCGTGGCGTCGATGAGGAGTTGGCGGTCGTCGAAGTCGATGATGGGCTGGAGGGCTTCGAGGCGTTGCTCGAGGGCTTTGATGCGGCCGTCGGCGAGATCCGCGTTGCCACTGTCATTTTCGATCGTGTCAGGGTCGTTCCGGGAAGGTGTGCCGGGGCGCAGGAGGAAGAGGATGTCGGGGATCTCGGAGAGAATGCTGTGCAGCTCCATGGCGCTGGTGGCGGTGCTGAGGCGCGTGGCTTTGTCTTTGGAGCCGACGAGGCAGAGGTGTTTGGCGGAGAGGAGGCGGGGGGAGGCCCCGAGCGCTTCCTTGAGTTTGGCGTGGACGCCGGCGAGAGAGAGGTAGGCGTTGAGATCGGAAGCCGAGTCCGGGCGTTTTTCGTCCACTTCCCGCCAAGCGCTCAGGGCGGTGGCGAGTTCGGCGGGTTCCTGACCGCCTTCAAAGAGGAAGGGGCGGGCTTCGTCGTAGCTGTCGGCAAGAATGACCTGGGTTTTGAGCAGTTTTTCGCTTTGTCGGAATAGCGTGAGAGCGGTGAGCTGGTCTTCGGCGGCGGCGGGAAGAATGATGCGGAGTTCGGGATTGTGGTGGAGGAGTTGGTTGAGGAGCGTCCAGCTCTCGGCGGCGGGCTGGAGGCTGCCGTCGGGCTGGAGGCGGGCGAGCAGGACGGTGTCGCTGCGGAGTTTTTCACCGCTGTGGCAGGAATCGAGGAGGAGGGCGATGGGCGTGGCGAGATTGGGGATGTTCGCCTCGGGCAGAGTGATGGCGGCGGGGTTGTCACCTCGGCGACGCTGGGATTTGAGGAGGTAGGCGGGGTCTTCGATGAGGTTGCCGGAGGCGTTAACGAAGTAGTAAAGGTCTTCCGGGAGTGCGATGCCGCGTTGGGTGAAGAAGGGGCGGATGATGGCTTCGAGGGCGGCGGCGTCTTCGACGGGGAGAGCTTCGTGGAAGACAAAGGAAGAAGTCGCCGTGCTCACGGTCGGGGTGGCGAAATTGCGGAAATTCCGGCGGCGCGGATTGACGTTCACTCCAGCATAGGGATTGTGGTGGTCTTCCTTGGAAAGAAAGGCAAGAGAGATCGGGAAGGTCGCGGCGGGCGGAGGGAAGGGAAGCGGGTCCGGTTCGGCACTACCAGCCGTTTTGGCGGCGACGCGGGCTTCCCGGTGACGCTCATGGATGCGGTTGAGCACTTGATAGGTGCCGGTCGTCGGGTGGTTGAGTGTGGCCGTTTCCAATTTGAAAAAAGAGGGCTCGGCGGGAGTTTCGCCCGGTGGCATCTCGGGATCGACGCTCGGGGCTGGGGTCGCGGCCCCGAAGTCGCGGAGCGGGGCGATGGCTCCGAGCCAGAGGCGTTCGTCGGCGAGGCGATCGGCGGGCGCGGGATGGTCGGGATCGAGCTGAGTGAGCGGGGTGAGGAGAAGTTGACCGAGTTTTTGCGCTTCATCGGGGGCTTCGGGGGCGAGGAGCCACTGCGTGCTTTGCCAGAGGTAGGCGGCGGCCTGGGCGCGTTCTTTACGGGAGAGCGGAGGAAGGGCTTCCTCCTGGGCGAGGCTGGTGTCGATTTTTTGCGCGCGCGGGTTGGTGGGGTCGAGCTGGAGGGCGAGAAGGACGAGCTGGGCGTGGGCGCGGTAGTCGGCGGGATCTTCCAGTTTCGGCGCGGGGAGGAGGTTGGTGATTTGCGTGGAGAGGAGACGGATGCGGTCGGGATCGAGCGGGAGGAGGTCGCGTCGCAGGAGGGGGATTTCCGAATTGGGAGAAACGTAGCGGGCCGGAGCTGCCGTCAGGGAGGACAGGCTGAGGAGGAGCGCGAGGATTAGGAATGATTTCATAGCGCGGGCTGGGTCTGTTTATCTCATACGCAGCGAAAGATGGCGAGCGTTCATGACGTTTGGGAAGATATGAAAAATAATCTGAAAGTGGTGGGTTTGAGTGTGCTGCTCTGGGGAAGTTCGCTGGCCGGGGCCGAAGAATGGGTTTCTCTTTTCGATGGCGAGACGCTGGCGGGTTGGGAGACCGGAAGCGGAAAACCGGCCAAGGAAGGCGGTTGGGTGGCGGAAGACGGCGTCCTGCATCGCAAAAGCGGAGGCGGCGATCTCTTGTCGGCCAAGGAATACGGCGATTTCGAGCTGCGCTGGGAGTGGAAAATCTCGCCCAAGGGCAACAGCGGGGTGAAATACCGCGTGAAGAAGTTCGGCACTGCCAATTTGGGGCCGGAATACCAGATCCTCGATAACGAGCACCCGGATGGGAAAAAGACCGTCAAACGCCAGGCCGCGTCATTGTATGACTTGAAGGCCATCGACCCGAAAGCCGAGCTGAAGCCAGTCGGCGAGTGGAATCAGTCGCGACTCGTCGTGAAGGGGAATCATTTTCAGCATTACCTCAACGGCACCCTGGCGCTGGAGGTGAAGGTGGGCGATGAGGAGTGGCAGGAGATTTTTGCGAAGTCGAAGTATCGTAAAACCGAGGGCTTTGCCGCCAACGCTACGGGCAAGATTCTTCTCCAGGACCACCAGGATCCGGTCTGGTATCGCCAGATCGAGATTCGCGAGCTGAAGTGAGTCGCGAACAGCGAATTTA
>JBNNED010000242.1:0-6259 GCA_050285825.1 Verrucomicrobiales bacterium
AAGCTCTACCCGCTTTACGTGGCGAAGGCGGAGCGCAAGGGACGCACGCAGGAAGAAGTCGATCAAATCATCAGTTGGCTGACGGGTTACGAAGCGGCGGATTTGCGTGCCTGGAGAGAGGACGAGGGCAGCGTGGAGGCCTTTTTTGACCAAGCCCCGCGTTTCCATCCGCAGGCCGATGACATCACGGGCGTGGTCTGCGGCGTGCGCGTGGAGGAGGTCGCCGACCCCCTGATGAAGAAAATCCGCCAACTCGACAAGCTCATCGACGAACTCGCGAAGGGCAAGGCGCTGGAGAAGATTTTGCGAGACTGAAGGCGCGGGCGACATGATCGACAATATTAGTTAAAGTGGTTTCAGTGATGCACAGATGTTATTCTTTTTTGATAGGTGTTTTATTTGTTTTGGTCTCTTGTAAGGGGTCTCCAGACGATTTTTTTGTCATGGCAGCAGAGGATGAGCCTCGCATAGCGAGCAAATTCGTTAAGTTGTCTAATGCTGAGGCTAGTGGCCGCTGCGCGGATTTTACACTCGTGAACGAGACTGATTATACGGTCATGTGCGTGCGAGGTATGATTGTGGGCTATGATCGGGAAAATAAAAAAGTCTATGAATTCCCTTGGTCGCACGGAAGGATGCCGGAGTTGATAAAGCCAAATAGTGAGATTCTTCTAGAAGGTGTTGGCTTTAATATGCCTGACGAAGTTTCGAAGGTTGATTATATTTTAGAAGAGTTCGACCTTGTCAAATAAGCAATCAAGGAGATTGGTGGGCACCAGCGCGCTCGTTGTCGTAAGTTGAGCGTAGCGATGATAAAGGCCATAACTCCCAAGGTGATAGCGCGCTCCTGACAGCGGTATCAGGTCTCTGATTTCAGGGGAAGTGTGACCGCGATTCGGGCGAATTTCGCGAATTTGTTGCGCAGCTCCCGTGCCACTTCCTTCAGCCCCGATTATGAGGCTTGAGGATGAGTCGAGAGCGATTCGTCCACTTCGTCTGACTCGCGGTCTTTAAAAAATGGCCTGCTCCGAAGTAGTCGCTTACCCGATTGCTTGAACGCGGGGACGGCTTTTTCTTCCTTGTCAGACCGCCCACATTTGGCAGAACTAGCTTTATGTCGAATGTGAAAATCGAGAACCGGACGGATGTGAAGCTGGGGGTGGTGCCGACGCACTTGAAATTCGTGGGCGCGCTCGCTCCGAACGAGGACGGCCGCCTGCCGCGCAATGCCGAGGGAGAGTTGGAAGCGGTGGCCGGGGTGCGAAGCTTGATCGAGGCCTCTCCGGTGAAGCTCGACCGGGTGCAGTTGACGACTTTCGCAAGCGCGCATGAGGGGGATTGCGATGAGCTGATCCAGGGCATGCAGGGGCTCGGACTGGAGCCGCAGATCGTCATGATGGTCGGCGGGGCGAACCCGATGAGCGCGGCGGATGAGGACGCGGCCTGCGGGCAGCTTCTCAAAAATCTTGATATCGCGCTGCGCAACGGACTGAGCGAGGTGAATTCGACCTCGATCGAGGCCTGGATGGAGTGCGATGCACCGAAGGACGAGGCGGATTATCAGGCGCGCGTGGCACAGGTCGTGAAGTTGCACGCCCGCGTTTTTGAGGAAGCGAATTTGGCCAATTCCTGCGTGCGGAGCTGGAATATCGAGTTCCTCCGCCCCGGCGAGTTCAAGACCTTCACCACCCTGGGTCGCCTCAACGAAGTGCTCAGCCAGCTCAATCTCAAAGTCGGACAAACCTTCTTCCGTGGGCTTGTCGATGCCGCGCACATGGGCGATTCCGGCCTCTCCATTCCGGAAAATGAAGCCATCATGGAGTCGGTGGGCACTTCCGATCATCTCGGGGTTTTTCACGCCTCGGTGCCGACGACGCGGGGTTGCTTGAGCACGGACGACGGTTGGGTCGGCGCGATGCTGACGGCGGCTGCGAAAACGGGCAAGTTGACGCAGGCTTACGTCGAGGTCTTCCACCACGAAGACGCCGCCCTGGAAGCCTTGCGCGAGCTTGATTCTGGTCACGGCATTGATACCCGCGATGGCCGCAGCTACGAGGAAGTGGTGGTCGATTCTCTCGTCGAAGTGACCCGCCGCTTGAACAACCTGAAAGCCCGGGGGATTTTGTGATGAAGAAGCTCATCCGCGGCGCGGAAAGTTATGTCTTGGAGAGCGAGACTGTTTCCGTGGCCGTCACCGAAACGGGCGGTCACCACATCGCGCGTTTTCGCCTCGGCGAGCGCGAAGTTTCGCCCTACGCCCTTGCACCCTGGGAACCAGCGGAATACGAAGAGGAACTTCCCGTCCTCTTGAGTCATCTGCGGGGCGATTTCATGTGCCTGCCTTTTGGGGGGAAAGAAAACGGCCCCCCTCACGGTGAAACGGCCAACGCGACGTGGCAGGAAGCCGGCAGTTCGGCGCAGGCGCTCGTTTTGAGTCAGTCCGCCAGCGATACCGGCGCGAGCGTGCGGAAAAAAATCGCCCTTCGCGAGGGAGAGACGGCGCTTTACCTCGAACACGAAATCACCGGTCTGACGGGCGCGTGGAGTTACGGCAGCCACCCCGTTCTCGACCTTTCCGGTTTGGAAGAAGGTCAGGGGCGCGTCTCGGTCTCGCCTTTTCGCTGGGCGAGCGTGAACCGTGGCCTCTTTTCCGACCCCGTGAACCGCGAATACCAGGCTCTCAAGCCCGGAGCGACCTTTTCCGAGCTCTCCGCCGTGCCCGCGATGGACGGCGGGACTGTGGATCTGACCCGCTATCCGGCGCGTCGGGGTTTTGAAGATCTCGTCCTCATGGCCAACGAGCCGGGTGAGGCTCCCTTCGCGTGGACGGCCTGTGTGTTCGACGGCTACGTCTGGTTTTGCCTGAAAAACCCACGCGATTTTCCCTCCACCATGTTCTGGATGTCCAATGGCGGTCGCCACGGCGCCCCCTGGAACGGCCGTCACCTCGGGCGACTCGGTTTGGAGGAAGTGTGCTCATACTTCGCCAATGGCGTGGCCGACTCCCGCCAAAACCCGCTCGCTGAAGAAGGCGTGCCCACCGTGCGTGACTTCGATGGCACCCCCGTCTCCCTCCGCCTCATCCAAGCCGTGGCCGCCGTGCCTGCGGACTTCGATCTCGTCACCGACATCCGCCCCGCCGGCCAAGGCAAAATCACCCTCAGCTCCGAGTCCGGAGCCAGTGTCGAAACGGCGATCGACTGGGGTTTTGTCGGGTGAGTGGGGAAGGAACTTGACAGGAGATAAAAGCGGCACGAAATTCGTGTTGCATGAAAAACGTGACGATCACGCTGGAGGAAGAGGTCTTGCGCTGGGCGAAGGTCACGGCGGCTCGAAACGACACGAGTGTCTCACGGATATTGGGTGAGGAATTGCGCCGTCAAATGGAGAGGGAGCGGAATTATGAGCTGGCGAAGCGGCGTTTCCAGTCTCGGCCGGTTCGGGAGCTGAAGGCGGCGGAGGCTTCTTATCCAGCGCGGGAGAGTCTTTATGAGCGCTAAGGTTTTTGTCGATACGAACATTCTGCTCTACGCGCGGGATGCTTCCGAGCCTGAGAAACAGCGGGTGGCGGCTGAGAGGCTTGCTGAGCTGTGGGACTCCCGCTGCGGTCGCTTGTCCATCCAGGTGCTTAATGAGTATTATGTCAATGTGACGCGTAAATTGTCGCCCGGACTGACGCCGGAGGAGGCTTGGGATGATGTGGAGGCTCTGAGCGTGTGGGAGCTCCTGGCGATGGATTGTCAACTCTTGCAACGCGGTTTCGGCGTCCAGAGGCGGTATGGTCTTTCGTGGTGGGATGCCCTGATCGTGGCCGCAGCGGAGAGAAGCGGGTGTGAGCTTATTTTGAGCGAAGACCTGAGCGCGGGGGCGTCCTACTTCGGGATGATTGTCGAGAATCTTTTCCGGTGATCTCTCGCCGGCGCCTGCGTCACTTCATTCCGGCCAATACTAGACGCAGGCCGATGCGCGGGCTTTGGTAGTCGGAGGAGGGGGCTTGTTTCGGGGCGAAATCGCTGGCGTGGCCCAGGATGGCCCAGTTTGAGCCGACGTAGCTGGGGTGGCTCGGATCCGGGCCAGTGACCCATTCGCTGACATTGCCGACGAGGTCGTAGAGTCCGTGGCGGGCGGGGAAACTGCCGACGGGAGCGGATTCGGCGAAACCGTCGTCGCCGGAGTCATGGTGGGGATTTTTAAAAACGAGGCTGAAGGTGGCATCGCTGAAATTGCCGCGCCAGGGGTCGTGGTGATTGAAAAAGTGACCCTTGAGTTCCAATTCCAGGCTGGAGACGAGTTGTTGCCATTCGGCGAGGGTGGGGAGGCGGTAGCGGGCGTTTGCGGGGAGGAGGCCGGCGGCTTGTTCCCGCGCGGTGAGCCAGGCGGCGAAGTCATGCGCTTCCTGGATGGTGAGGGAGGTGGCGGGGTGCTCGGGCCAGTGTCCGCCATCGCGTTTGGCGGCGGCCTGGTTTTTTTGCCAGGTGGGACGGAAGGCGCGGAGCTGAGCGTTGGTGAGTTCGGATTGGCTCCAGCGGAGTTGTTCTCGGTTTGGTGGTAAAAAACTCATGTCGAGTGAGTTGAGGAAGGTGCCGTCTTCTTGTGCGCCAGCTTGGGGGCGGGAATTTTTTTCATCTTCAATCGGAGCGAGGGCGAGGCGGAAGCCGAACCAGTCTTTGCGCACGTGGGGCTGGTGGGAGTGGCGGCGGGAGGAGAGATGTTCGAGGCGGGGGTCGAGGTAGTTGCCGCGAAAGTAACGGGCGGGGTTCGTCCAATCGCGGTTGATCCACTGGAGGTAGCGGGATTCCGGTCCACGAGCGGCTGAACGCAGGCTGCCACCGCGCAGGGTGCGGGGACCGTGGGGCGAGGCGTCGGCGTAAAACTTGTCCCGCACCCACTCCCGCGCGCCTCCGCTGAGGCCACGGATGCCGAGGGGATTCTCATGGGTTTGGGCGACCGGCAGGATGCTGGCGGTCCAGTCAAATTCCAGGGCGGGAAGTTCTTTGTCGACGACTTGGCTGCTCGCGGGACTTTCCGGGCTGTCGATGACTTCTCGGGCGATTTCCAGAGCCGGGCTGTGATCGATTTCAGCGGAAAGCTCGGGCGGGGGCGGCCAGTGGCTGCCCCAGGGGTAGGCGAGAGGGTCGGAGCCGGAGCGGCTTTGGGGATCGGGCGCGTTTTCGGGGCGAAGCCCGACGGCGAGGCTCCACTCGGCATCGGTGGGGAGGCGGTAGGCCAGGCCGGGGGCGAGAGTGCCGCTTTGCCGTTCTTTTTCGCTGAGCCACAGGCAAAAGGCCTCGGCATCGTGCCAGGAGAGACCAAGCGCGGGACCTTTCGGGGGGAGTTGGAAGGGAGGAGGCGTCCAGGCATAACCCGTCTCGCGCAAAAAGAGCTGCCAGTCAGAGGCGCGCGTTTCCCATTGGCAAATCGAGGTCTGCGTGCCGGGAAGCCGGGTGAATGGCAGGCCGAGGCTGTTTTGCCAGGGAGGCGGGGTGGCGGGGTGGGCTTTTTCCGTGTGGCGGGGAATGAGTAAAGCAAGGAGAAGGCAGAGGATCAGGGCGCTGAGGAGACCGGCGGCGACCGTGAAGCTGCGGGGTTTTGGCGTTTTTTCGTCGCGACGGGATTTGGAACGCGGACTGAGCTTTTCGAGCGATTGGCGGAGTTCCGCGCTGCTTTGGAAGCGCTCCTGCGGTTCGGGGCGGAGGGCTTTGGCAACGACTTTGTCGAAGAGGCGAAAGTGGCGTTCGACTTCTCCCGGCAAGGGGAAGTGACCTTGCGGGGCTTGGCCGGTGAGAAGCTCGTAAAGCATGGCCCCGAGGGCGAAGAGGTCGACCCGGTGATCGGTGGCCTGACCCCGGCTTTGCTCGGGCGCCATGTAAGCGGGCGTGCCGAGGATGGCTCCGGTGAGGGTGAGGCCGCAGCCGGGAGCCTCGTGGCTGAGACGGGAGAGACCGAAATCAGCGACCTTGGCCTCGCCACCACTCGTGAGGAGGACGTTGGAGGGCTTGAGATCCCGGTGGATCAAGCCGGCTGAGTGGGCGTGCTCCAGGGCGAGGCAAACCTGGCGGATGATTTTGAGAGCTTCCGGAGTCGTGGGTTTTTTCCGCGTGATCAGCTCCGCCAGACTCGGGCCGTCCACCAATTCCATAATATAGTAGAGGTGGCCCCGCGTGCTGCGCCCAAAGCTGTAAACGGTGACGATGTGCGGATGGGAAAGAGCCGCCATCGCGCGGGCTTCGCGCAGAAATCGCTCGGAAAATCCGGGCTT
>JBNNED010000243.1:0-5528 GCA_050285825.1 Verrucomicrobiales bacterium
GTCAGGGGAGCGAGGATTTCGATGGCCTTCTCGGTGTTTTTAGCGAGATGGTGTTGGTAGCCGAGCGAGAAGCGGGCCCAGTCGTGGTGCGGGTTTCCGGGTTCTCCGATAATGACTTGCAGGGCGGCGATGGCGGCGGGGCGGTCTTTGGCGCGGATGAGGTTGTGGGCTTCTTTGGCGAGGGCGCTCCAGCGCAGCTGTTGGTCGTTGAGGTTTTGCGCGGCGGTTTGAAAATAGCGGGCGGCGCCCTGGTGGTTCTGACTGGCTTCAGCGAGGTAGGCGAGCTGGCGGGCGGCGGCGCCGACGTAGTGGCCGTTGCGGTGGGTGTCGATGACGCTCTGGTATTGGCGGCTTGCTTCGGCGGTTTGGCCGAGGGCTTGCAGGGCGTAGCCGAGGTGGTAGGAGGCTTTGGCGGCGGTTTGGTGGCCGGGGTAGGCGCGGAGGAATTTCCGGTAGGCGCGCACGGAGTAGGCGAGGTAGCGTTCTTTTTCGTGGCGGTCCTGAACGCGGTTGCCGTAGGCGAAGTATTTTTCGATGCGGTCGAACTCGGCCTGTCCGTAGACATCCGCCTCATTCTGAGCGAGAAGCGGAGAGAAGGGCACGAGGAGCAGGGCGAGGAGGAGGGAGGTCTGGAAGATGCTGGTCATGGTGGCGGCGGGCCGGAGCAGGGGGTGTGGGAAGCCTGCCACAATTTCCACGGGGGATCAATGGCGAAGGCGGGATCGGTCAATGAGGTCAAAAAACGACCGCCAGCGGGTGAGCGGTGGCGGTCGTGTCAGTGAAATGGAAGCCGTCGGCGCCGTTCTCAACCGAGGCTGGAGAGGATGGCGTTGAGGGTCGCGCTCGGGCGCATGGCCGGGCCGGTTTTCTGGTCGTCCGGGCGGTAGTAGCCGCCGATGTCGACGGGTGAGCCTTGCACGGCGATGAGTTCTTCGACGATGCCGGCTTCGCTTTCCGCCAGTTTTTCGGCGACGGGCGCGAAGGTGGCTTTGAGCTCGGCGTCTTCGTCCTGTGCGGCGAGGGCCTCGGCCCAGTAAAGGGTGAGGTAGAAGTGGGAGCCGCGGTTGTCGATACCACCGAGTTTACGGGTGGGCGATTTATCGGTGAGGAGGAACTTCGTCGTCGCGTCGTCGAGGGTTTTGCCGAGGACGGCGGCCTTCGGGTTGTCGAAGCGGGTGGCGAGGTGCTCAAGGCTGACGGCGAGGGCGAGGAACTCACCGAGGGAGTCCCAGCGGAGGTAGTTTTCTTTGACGAATTGCTGGACGTGCTTGGGCGCTGAGCCGCCGGCCCCGGTCTCGAAGAGGCCACCGCCGTTCATGAGGGGGACGATGGAGAGCATTTTAGCGGAAGTGCCCAGTTCGAGAATGGGGAAGAGGTCGGTGAGGTAGTCGCGCAGGACGTTGCCGGTGACGGAGATGGTGTCCTGGCCGTCTTTGAGGCGGGCGAGGGTGAACTCGGTCGCTTCGGCGGGGGCCATGATGTGGATATAGAGACCGTCGGTGTCGTGATCGCCGAGGTACTGGCCGACTTTTTTGATGAGTTGGGCGTCGTGTGCGCGGTTCTCATCGAGCCAGAAGACGGCAGGGGTGTTGGTGGCGCGGGCGCGGGTGACGGCGAGCTTGACCCAGTCGCGGATGGGGGCGTCCTTGGCCTGGCAGGCGCGCCAGATGTCGCCTTCTTCAACCTCGTGGGAGATGAGGGTGCTGCCGTCTTCGGCAATGATTTCGATCTTGCCGGCTGCGGGGGCTTGGAAGGTCTTGTCGTGGGAGCCGTATTCTTCGGCTTTTTGCGCCATCAGACCGACGTTGGGAACGGTGCCCATGGTGGTGGGATCGAAGGCACCGTGTTCTTTACAGAAATCGATGGTGGCTTGATAAACACCGGCGTAGGAGGAGTCGGGGATGACGGCGAGGGCGTCCTGGCGTTCGCCGTCCGAGTTCCACATTTTGCCCGAGTCGCGGATCATCGCGGGCATGGAGGCGTCGATGATGATGTCGCTGGGGACGTGTAGGTTGGTGATGCCGCGATCGGAATCGACCATGGCGAGAGCGGGGCCGTTTCGGTAGGCGGCATTGATGGCCGATTCCAGAGCGGATTTTTGCTCGGCGGGCAGGCTGTCGAGTTTGGAGACGAGATCGCCAAAGCCGTTGTTGAAGTCCACGCCGAGTTCATCGAGGAGGGCGCTATTGTTTTGAATCAGTTCTGCAAAGAAGACGCGGACGGCGTGACCGAAGATGATGGGGTCCGAGACTTTCATCATGGTGGCCTTCATGTGGAGGGAGAAGAGGATGCCTTCTTGCTTGGCGACTTCGACCTGCTCGGCGAGGAAGGCGAGAAGAGCTTTTTTCCGCATTACCGTGCCGTCGATGATTTCGCCTGCGAGGAGGGGGAAGAAATCCTTGAGGACGGTGGTGCTGCCGTCGGCGGCGGTGTGCTGGATTTTGACCTGGGTCGGGGCTTCGACGGTCACCGATTGCTCGTTGTGGGCGAAGTCGTTGTCGCTCATGGTGGCGACGCGGGTTTTGGAATCAGCGGACCAGGCGCCCATGCGGTGCGGGTTGGCTTTGGCGTATTCTTTGACCGCTTTTGGCGCCCGGCGGTCGGAGTTGCCTTCGCGCAGCACGGGGTTCACGGCGGAACCCATGACTTTCGCGTAACGGGCCTTGATGTCCTTTTCTTCCTCGCTTTTTGCTTCGTCGGGGTATTCGGGAAGGGCGAATCCCTGGGACTGCAGCTCCTTGATGGCGGCTTTGAGTTGGGGGACGGAGGCGGAAATGTTGGGAAGCTTGATGATGTTGGCCTCCGGGGTGAGGGCGAGTTGACCGAGCTCGGCGAGGGCGTCGGGTGTTTGTTGCTCGGCGCTCAGGAAATCGGGGAACTGGGAAAGAATGCGACCGGCGAGCGAGATGTCGCGGGTTTCGACTTCGATTCCGGCGGTGGAGGCGAATTTTTCGATCACGGGGAGGAGGGAGTAAGTGGCGAGGGCCGGGGCTTCGTCGGTTTTGGTGTAGATGATGGTGGGCATGGTCGTGAAGGTTTTTGGATGCTCGATTGAAGGATGAGGGAAGCCGTGTTTTGGGTGGGAATGGTCTAGGGGATTTTGGTCGGGTGGTCAAAGGTTTTGCGTGCGCTGCCGACGGCGAGAGAAGAAAAAACCCCCGCAGAGCAGGGGTTTCTAGGGGGAGTGGCGGAGGGGGGAGGGGCTTTTTCGCCTTGGAGGAAAGGGGGTTTAGGACTGTTTATACCACTTCTTAAATGAAAAGAGCCTATAGGTTGAATTTACGGTTTTTAAGATCAGGCTTCGCAAAATTGCTGTGACTCGTGCATCTCGTTGAATATCAATGTTACTCTTCGGTTGTGATGCGCGCATCACGCCCTCATCGCGCCTTGATTTCAGCAAGATTCACTTCGCCTATAGGCTTTTTCATTCTGCAAAGTGGTATTAGGAATCGGATTCTATGATGGTGCGTCCGCTGGGACTGACTTCGAGGTCGATTTTGCGATCTTTGATGAGGCCTTCGACTTCGTATTGGAAGACCTTGTGGTGTTCGTTGAAGCTGGCTTCGAAGAGGGTGAACTCGATGCCGGGGTAGGCCTGGTGGATGGCTTTGCGGACGGCGAAGGGAACCTGGTGGAGGGTGAGCTGTTTTTCGTATTCCTGGAAGGAGCCGTCCTCGTTGAAGTCGATCTCGGTCGTGATGCCCTCGTGGGTGCCGATGAGCTCGTAGGTTTTTGCGCCGGATGATTCGGTTTCGATCTGGGCGCGCTGGAGTTCGAAGCCGGGGAGCAGGGCGCTGGCCTTTGCTTTGATTTCCGCTGGAAGCTCGGTGAGCGGAAGTTCTTTTTCGTTTTGGGCCGGCAAGGCGGGGCTGAGGGCGAAAAGAAGGCTGAGGGTGGCGAGGTGTTTCATGGCGGCAGCGGGGGAAAGTTCAGGAGGGGTCGGATTTTTCTGCGAAAATCGTTTTGAGGAAGGTGCGCAGGCCTTTGAAGCGCGTCTCCACGGCATCGAAGTGCGCGTCAAGGTCATCGACGGCCTGGTGTTGTTCTTCCTGCATGAGTTTTTCGAGGCGGGCCTGGAGCTCGGAAACGTGCTGGCAGGCTTCGGCCAGCTCGGCTTGCAGTTTTTCGCGTTGGGTGTCTTGGAACATGGTGCGGCGGGCTTGGGTCGTTAGTGGGAATCCGTCTGCGTGAGTGGGGCGGCTTCCATCTCGGGTTTGCTTTTGTCGAGAGCGGAGCTGAGGCCGATGAGGAGGGCGGGGATGACGAAGAAGACGCCGACGACGTAGCCGAGGGCATACATTTTCTGTTTGGTCGCCATTTCCGCGAGCCATTCGGCGGCTTTGAGGGGGAGTTCGCGCAGGAAGGGGATGCCGTAGATGAGGAGGACGCCCAGGGTGTTGTAGATGAGGTGGACGATGGCGATTTGGAGGGCGAAAACGGCATTCACACCGGTGATGGCGGTGGCGGCGAGGAGGGCCGTGATGCAGGTGCCGATGTTGGCCCCGAGGCAGAAGGGGTAGATTTGGCGCAGGTTGAAGACGCCGGTGCCGACGAGGGGCACGATGAGGCTGGTGGTTGTGGAGCTGGATTGGACGAGGGTCGTTACCACCGTGCCGGAGGCGATGCCGGTGAGTGGCCCGCGCCCGATCGCGCCGTGGAGGATGGCTTTGGCTTTGCCGACCATGAGGCCGCGCAGGAGTTTGCCGATGTAGGTGATGACGAAGAAGATGAGGACAATGCCGAGGACGGCCATGATGACGCCGGCGGCGACGGGCCCGAGCCCTTCGAGGAGGCCTTTGACGAACTCCACCGGAGGCTTTGTGAGGGGTTTCATGAAGTTCAGCCCCCCCATCGACATGCTGGCACTGCCGAGGAGGGGCTGGACGATGAGGGCGGAGAGCTTTTCGAGTGGTTTGAAGAAGATTTCCAGAGGGAGGAAGATGACCACGCTGATGAGGTTGAAGAAATCATGCACGGTGGCAGCGGCGAAGGCGCGGCGGAATTCATTGCCATCGCGCACGTGGCCGAGCGAGACGAGGGTGTTGGTGATGGTTGTGCCGATGTTCGCGCCCATGACCATGGGAATGGCGATGCTGACGGGCAGGCCGCCCGCGACGAGGGCCACGATGATGGAGGTGACGGTGGAGGAGCTTTGGATCAGAGCGGTGGCGACGGTGCCGATGACGAGTCCGGCGAAGGGGTTGCTCGCAAGGTCGAAGAGCTTTTTCGCCTGGTCTCCCGAGGCCATTTTGAAGCCCGAGCCGATCATGCCGACGGCAATGAGAAGGCCCCAGATGAGGGCGACGACGGCAAGCCATTTCAAGGCCTGGTTGCGGGAGGATTCCTGGGAGAGTTCCCCGATTTCGGAGGGCGCGGTGGTGTCTTGCATCGCCTTGCTCATGGCGAAGAAAGGCCGTGCAATCCCGCTCAATGTGGTGACTGTTTCGTCACATCAATGGCTTTTTGTTCACCTGGCAGAAGCGCTAGGCAAGGTGAGTCGGGATGTCACTCCTTGATCCTCAGTTGTT
>JBNNED010000244.1:0-3144 GCA_050285825.1 Verrucomicrobiales bacterium
CGATGATGCTGTCCCGCCGCGGCAAGTTCCGCGACATCCATTCGATCATATCGGCATGCACATTCGGGGTCGCCCACTGCACGGTATCGGGCAGGTTGATGATCATTTTCCGCTCCGGGGTCGGCTCCCAGACATCAATGACCGCGCTGCAGATTTCCAAGGAGAAATCCAGCTCGGTGTCGGAGAAGGACTCGGGCGAATACTGCAGCACGACCTCCGTCTCGGGGATCGTCGGCACCAGCTCCTTGACGCACTCCGTGCCTTTCACCGCGATCTCTTTGATCTTCTCCCGGCTGGCATCGCCGAAGGTCACTTTGCGCTGCAAGGTGCTCGTCGAGTTATAGATATGCACGATCGCGCGTCTCGCTCCCTTGATCGCCTCAAAGCTGCGCTCGATCAAATGCCGGCGCGTCTGCACCAGAATCTGCACCGTGACATCCTCCGGAATGCGGTCTTCGTCGATCAATCGACGCAGGAAGTTGAACTCGGTCTCGCTCGCCGACGGAAATCCGACCTCGATTTCCTTGAAGCCGACCTCGACCAGAAGATCGAACATCTCCAGCTTCTCCTCCACGCTCATCGGCACAGGAAGTGCTTGGTTTCCGTCGCGAAGATCCACCGAAGTCCAAATCGGGGCTTCCTGGATCACTTGGTCGGGCCACTTCCGATCCGGCAAATCAACCGGCGGAAAGGGACGGTATTTTCGTATTGAGGTCGCTTTCATACTTGTTCGCTCGCGTGAACTTGGTTTGGCCGCTCAGGCCACTCTTGGCAAGTGTGCAATGCCCCCAGCTCTCGAAAGACGCCCCTCACGGGAAAAAACAAATCAGGAACCGGCGGAAACACACCAAAAACACCCGGACTTAGCGTCCGAGTCGCTCACCCAAAAGTAGGAGAAGCCAGTTCACTGCGCCGCCAAGCTCCTCCTTCAGATCTCCCTTGTCCAGCCTTTTTTTGTCAAACGACGCCCCGCCCCTCACATTTCCAGGAAATTGCGCAAAATCTGCTTCCCGGAATCCGTCAGGATCGACTCCGGATGGAACTGCACCCCGTGCACCGGAAATTCCTTGTGCCGCAAGCCCATGATCACGCCGTCTTCCGTCCAGGCCGTGACTTCCAGTTCGTTCGGCAAAGTCTCCTTCCGCACGATAAGCGAGTGATAGCGCGTCGCAGTGAAGGGATTTTCCAGTCCCTTGAAGACGCTCGCGCCCTCATGATAAATCTCCGAGGTTTTCCCGTGCATCAAGGTCGCCGCCCGCACGACGTCCCCGCCGTAAACCTGCCCGATCGACTGATGACCGAGGCAGACGCCGAAAATCGGCACTTTCGGCCCGAACTCCCGGATGACTTCGCAGGAAATCCCCGCTTCGCTCGGCGTGCAGGGCCCCGGCGAGACGCAAATCCGCTCCGGAGCCAGCTTGCGCACCTCCTCCAGCGTGACCGCGTCATTCCGCTTCACCAACATCTCCACCCCCATCTCCCCGAAATACTGCACGAGGTTGTAAGTGAAGGAATCGTAGTTATCGATGACCAGTAGCATAGTAAATTCTCTCTCGTAAGTCGTTTCAGGCCAGCGTCTTCGCCAGCGCCACGGCCCGCATCATCGCCGCCGCCTTGTTCAGCGTCTCGCGGTATTCGTAGCTCGGATCACTGTCCGCCACGACCCCCGCGCCCGCCTGTAAGTAGACCTTCCCGTCCTTCACGAGACAGGTCCGCAGCGCGATGCAGGAATCATGATTCCCGTCCCAGCCGAAGTAACCGACCGCGCCGGAATAAGTTCCCCGCTTGTTTTTTTCCAAGCTGTTGATGATCTGCATGGCGCGGATTTTCGGAGCGCCGCTCACCGTTCCCGCCGGGAAAGTCGAACGCAGCACGTCGTAACTGCTGTGCTCAGGCGAGAGACGCCCGCTGACATTCGACACGATGTGCATGACGTGGCTGTAACGCTCGATGATCATGCAATCGTCCACCGACACACTCCCGTGCTCGGCAATGCGCCCGACGTCGTTGCGCGCCAAGTCGATCAACATGACGTGTTCCGCGCGCTCCTTCTCGTCGTTCAGCAAATCCTCCGCGAGCGCGTCGTCCTCCTCCTTCGTCTTCCCCCTCCAGCGCGTGCCGGCGATCGGGCGAATCTCGATCTTGCCATCGATCGCCCGCACATGCACCTCCGGAGAACTCCCGACGAGAGCGAAATCCGGCGTTTCATAAATAAACATGTAAGGCGAGGGATTCACGTGCCGCAACGCCCGGTAGAGATCGACCGGACTGCCCGTGAAATCCGCCTCAAAGCGCTGACTCGGAACCACTTGGAAGGCATCACCCGCCGCGACATACTCCTTCACCTCCCGCACCATGGCCTCATACTCGGCCTGCGTCGTATTGCTTTTCGGCTCCGGCGGCTCGACCTCGGTCAAGCCATTGAGCGCCGAAACGTGCAAGGGCCGGTCCAGCATCTCCAGCAGCGAGGCAATCCGCCCCTTGGCCGCGCCATAAGCCTCCGCGGGTGACGCGTGTTCATCGACAAAGGCATTCGCCACCACGAAAACGCGACGAAGCTTGTGATCGAAAACTAGGACCGCATCCGCGACCACGAAAACCGACTCCGGCAAACCCAGATCATCCTCCGGCACCTCGCTCACCGCCGGTTCAAACTGCCGAATGGCATCGTAACCGACGTAACCGACCGCTCCGCCGTAAAAGGGCGGCAAGCCTTCATCCGGCACCGGACGATACGCCGCCATGAGCTCTTTCAATTCCTCCAGCAAGTCCCCGCGCACCGGGTGTCGCTCCAGCTCCGCGCCGCGCCGGATCGTGATTTCATCCGCGCGCGACTCGAAAACCGCCTTGGGATCGCTACCGACAATCGACCAGCGCCCGCCCGCCTCCGTGCTCTCCGCACTCTCCAAAAGAAAGGCGTGGCGGCCATCCCGCACTTTTAAAAAAGCCGACACCGGCGTCTCGAAATCGGCCGCCAACTGCGCATAAACCGGCACCACATTGCCCGAGCGCGCCTTCGCTTCAAATTCCGCCAAACTAGGTTTCACCGACACTTCCATCTCGCCCCGCCAGTCTCCCCATCCCCGCCCGCATGACAAGTCTCAAAAACAAGGGCGGGCAAAAGAACTCCTGACATCTCCGAGC
>JBNNED010000245.1:0-9309 GCA_050285825.1 Verrucomicrobiales bacterium
GAAGCCGTCGCCGCCGGTATTGAAAAAGTGGCCGGCTTGGACGACCCCGTCGGGCAGATTCTCGACGACTGGACGCGCCCCAATGGCATTCACATCCAGCAAGTTCGCATCCCCATCGGCGTCATTGGCATCATCTACGAAAGCCGCCCGAATGTCACCAGTGACGCCGCCGTGCTCTGCCTGAAATCCGGCAACGCCACCATCCTACGCGGGGGCTCCGAAGCCATTCACTCGAACCGCGCCATCGCCGCCGCCCTCCAGGCCGGAGGCGAAAAATCCGGCCTCCCCGAGGGCGCCATCCAGCTCATCCCCTTCACCAACCGGGAGAGCGTGGGCGTGATGGCCGGCATGGACCGCTACCTCGACCTCATCATCCCCCGCGGCGGCAAGGGCCTCATCGAAGCCGTCGTTTCCCAAGCCCGCATGCCCGTCATCAAGCACTACGACGGCATTTGCCACGCCTTCATCGACCGCGAGGCCGATCTCGACATGGGCGTGGACATCGTCGTGAACTCAAAAACGCAAAAACCCAGCGTCTGTAACGCCCTCGAAACCCTCCTCGTTGATGAAAACGTGGCTGAGGAATTTCTCGCCAAAGTCGCCCCCGCCCTGCGCGAGAAAAACGTGGAAATCCGCGGCTGCGCCCGCACGCAGGAGATCCTGGGCGACTCCGTGGTGCCCGCCACCGACGAGGACTGGCAGACGGAATACCTCGATTACATCCTCTCCGTGCGCGTCGTTTCCGATCTTGACACCGCCATCGAGCACATCAACCACTTCAGCTCCCAGCACACCGAGTGCATCGACACCAAAAACGAAGAAAAAGCGCGTCGCTTCATGCTGGAAATCGACTCCGCCTGCGTCTTTCACAACGTCTCCACCCGCTTCAGCGACGGCGAAGAATACGGCTTCGGCGCGGAAATCGGCATCAGCACCGACAAACTCCACGCCCGCGGACCCATGGGCCTGCGCGAACTCACCAGCTACCAATACCGCGTCACCGGCAGCGGACAGGTGAAGTAATCCCTCTGCGGAAGTCTGACTCTGAATTGGGTTAAATCCCCAATTCCCGTAGTTGTTTCGTGGCTGTGCCGTTGAAATCGCGGTTGGCGGCGGGGGAGGCGGGGCTGGGGTGGAGGATGCGTCCGAACTGGTAGCTGCCGGGGAGTTCCGCCGCCGCTTCCGCCAGTTTTTTCTCGGCAAAAGCCCCCACGCCGATGAGTTTTTCCGGCTCGAGGATGCTGATGATCTCACGCAGGTGGGCGAGGCAGCGTTCTTCGACAGGCGCGATGGCTTCGCGCGGGAGTTTGTCGGGCGTCAGGTTCGCGCCCGTGTCTTTCATCCAGACGAGCGGGCAGAAATTGGCCACGAAGTGATCGCGGAAGAAGTTTTCCGCCGTGCCGTGAAGCTCGGCGAAGAGCCCCCAGAGTCGCCGACCCGAGACCTCGGAGCGCGGGCAGTCAAAACCCTGGATCGGGCGCTTCGGGTGCTCCGGATCGGGCTTGTTGACGGGTGAGTGAAGGCCCATCCAGTCGCGCACGGCGGCGATTTCTCCGAAGGGAACGCCGGTCTGCGCCATGCCGTAGGGGCCGGGGTTCATGCCGAGAAAAAGGACTTTTTTTCGGCCCTGACCGAATTTTTCCAGGTAATTGCGGTGGCTTTCCCAGGCGTAATCGAGCGGGTTGTAGGTGTAGGCCACGGGCTCGGGGAAGGTGAAGGGCGCGAGCTCGCGGCTCAGCTTGCGGGCGGATGTGATGAGGTCGCTAGGCATTGGTAATTAGTATTTTAATAGGTAATCGGCGACGAGAAAGCGGTGGTCGGAATCCGGGACGCTGACCGCACGGCAACGCACGGGGACGAAGCGCGCGGTGCTGGCGTAGATGTGATCGATGCGCAGGACGGGGAGGCGGCGGTGGTAGGTATTGGCCCAGCCGCTGCCCGCTTGGGCGAAGGCATCGAGAAATTCAGGTCGCAGGAGCTCGTAAACGGGGTCGTTGGCGGGAGCGTTGAAGTCGCCCGCGATGAGGGCGGGAATTTCGGGGTAGGGCGTTTTCTGGCGGAGAAGTTCGAGGGCGTAGAGGAGTTCGAGACGACGGTTTTGGCGGTTCGCGCGGTGCTCCCGCCAGCAGGAGCGTTCCCAGAGACGGAGGTTTTTGCAAGCCGATTGGAGGTGGAGGTTGAGGAGCTGGATTTTCCGTCCGTCGGCGAGGGTCGCGGTGAGGTGTTGGGAGCGGAATTTGGGCACGCGCAGGGATTCGGAGAGGGTGCCGCGCACGATGACGGCGCAGCGCTTGGCGGTGTCGAAGCGGTAGTCGCCACGACCGGCGTAGAGCTGATCGGTGAACTGCTTGAGCTGGTAGCTGTGCGGCAATTCTTGCAGGAAAACGACGTCGGGCTGGTAAGCGGCGAGCTGGGCTTCGAAGTTCGAGCGCCCGGCGCAGTTCAGCGTGATGACGCGCAGCGGACGGGTGGCATCCACCGGCCGGGCCTCACCGGCTTGCGGAGCTTCCCGCTCGGGGTGGCCGAGGACGCGGGCTTCGTCGGAAAATCCGAGAATCGTGACGAGCCACAAGGCGCTGACGACCAAGGAAAAAGGCGTCCGAAAGAGGAGGTAAGAGAGAGCGCTGAGGCCGAGCCCCACGCTGCCCCAGGTCCAGATCGGGAAGGTCGTAAAGGCCGCAAAGCGATCGGGCAGGCGCAGGTAAAGGGCGAAACAGGCGAGGTGGAGGAGGAGCGCTCCGGCGAGGAGGGCGTAGGCCGGCCAGGGTCTGGAGCGCGGGTAGAGCACGGCGCGAACGGGTTCACATGCCGGGAATGCCGAGTCCGCCGGTGTGTTTTTTCATTTCGTCGGCAGCGGCTTCCTTGGCTTTGCCGAGGGCTTCCTGCACGGTCTTGAGGATGAGGTCGGTGAGGAACTCGGCGTCTTCGGGATCGAAGAGCGAGGGGTCGATTTCCAAGGCCGTGAGTTCGCCCGTGCCGTTGGCGGTCGCTTTGATCTTGCCGTTGGCGCCGCTGGCTTCGATTTCCGTGTCGGCGAGTTTTTCCTGAGCGGCCTGCATATTGGCCTGCATGCTCTGGGCTTGTTGGAGTAGCTTGTTTAGGTTCATTTTTTTAAGTAAGAAGTTGGGTTAGGAGACGAGTTTGCCTTTGAAGATTTCCAGCGCTTCGGTGATGAGCGGGTCGCTGACGGCTTCCGGCTCTTCTTCGGCGGCGGGTTCTGGTTCGGGAGCCTTTTCGGCGGGGGCGGGCGTCTCCGGTTTTTTTTCGGGTTCCGGAGGGGCTTCGGGAGCCTCGGCAGCGAGGGCGGCCAAGCCGGCGTAAGGATCATCTTCCTTTTTCTGCGGCGGCGGGGGGGCGGGGTTTTCGACGGGCGGGGCGGGGTCTGCGGGGGGCGAAGCACTTTCTGCTGGTGCCGGGCTCACGGGCTCTGCCGGAGTTTTTTCCGGCGTGGGAGCGGGAAGGTTGTCGGGCGCGCCGCCAAGGGCTTTGATGACGTCGCTCAGGCGGATTTCATCGAGAGTTTGGATGGCTTTCAGGGTGGCGATCTCGAAATGAAGTCGCTTGTTGCTGGCCCATTTCATGCGGGAATCAGCCTCTGCAAAGATGTCGATGAGGGTGAGAAGGCGCTCCGAGGGCAGGGGCTCTGCGGCGGCGGTCAATTCCTCCCAGAGCTGGTCGGGGAAGCCTTCGCGGCTCGCTTCGGGGTCGAGTTTGGCCACGACGAGGGCGCGCAGGGCGGCGACGAGTTCGGCGAGGAGCTGGCTGAGGTCTTTGCCTTTTTCCGACTGCTCGTGGATGGTGTTGAGGGCTTTTTGTGCTTCCTTGCGGAGGAGTCCGCCGAGGAGGGCGGCGACCGTTTCCCGTGAGGTGAAGCCGAAGATGTTGAGAACGTCTTCTTCCGTGATTTTCTCGCCGCAGAAGGCAACCATTTGATCGAGCATCGAGAGCGCGTCGCGCATCCCGCCGTCCGCTCCTTTCCCGATGGCCCAGGCGGCGGCTGGATCGATGGCGAGATTTTCCTTTTCTCCGATGGAGAGGAGGTGCTGGGCGATGATCTCGGCGGGAATGGGGCGGAGATCGAAGCGCTGGCAGCGGGAAATGATCGTCGGGAGGATCTTGTTCGGCTCGGTCGTGGCGAAGATGAATTTGACGTGCTCCGGCGGCTCTTCCAGCGTCTTGAGCAGGGCGTTGAAGGCACCGGTCGTCAGCATGTGGACCTCATCGATGTAAATGATGCGGTAGCGCGCGCGCGCCGGGGCGTATTTGACGGTTTTGATGAGGTCGCGCACTTCTTCGACCTTGTTGTTGGAAGCGCCGTCGATTTCCAACACGTCGAGGGCGCGGCCTTCGGCGATTTCGATGGCGAGCTCATCGTCGGGATCGAAGTCCACCGTGGCTTGCCCCTTGGCGTTCAAGGCTTTGGCGAGGATGCGGGCGGTCGTCGTTTTCCCCGTCCCGCGGGGGCCGACGAAGAGGTAGCCCTGGGCGAGTCGGTTTTGGGCGATGGCATTGCGCAGGGTGCGCACCACGTGATCCTGGCCGAGGACATCCGCGAAGGTGCGCGGGCGGTACTTGCGGGCGAAAACCTGATAACTCACGCCGCGAGTCTAGGCCGGGGCCACGAAATGAAAATCGAAAAATGTTTTTGCCCCGACTTATCGGCAACGGCGCAGCCCGAGCAAGCCGAGGAGGCTGAGCGCGAGGGCGGAAGGTTCCGGGGCGACGAGGAGCTGGGAGGCGCCGAGGACTTCATCGGTGAAACGCACTTCGTCGATGAGCCCGCTGAAGTGCGAGGAATCATGACCGGTCGAGCCGATGGTGAAGGGGGCGCTGGAGCCGACAAGGCTCGTGTGGACCGTCTGGTTCGTCGACGAGGTGATGAGGGCACCGCCGTTGGTGAGGTCTTGCATGTAGAAGGTCAGGCGGCCCGCGGGATCGACGGCTGTGAGATTCACGCTGATCCCAAGATAGTAGTCCGTGTTGGTGGCCAGGTTCAGCATGGCGCTGTCCGCGGGTTTGAAATAGGCTTCAGTGTTGCCACCTGCCCCACTCGAGCCGTTCATGAGGATGGCGAGGTCGTTATCTTGGAGGACCATGAGCCAGCGCCGTCCGCCGGTGTTGCCCAGTTGACCTGCGATGGAGCGGAGGCCGGTAGAGGTCGAAACATTGACAATGGCCTCGATGGTGAAGCTGGTGTCGTTCCAGAGTGCGTTGTTCGGCGCTTGCAGGATGTCGTTGCCCGCCGTGTTGGCGATTGTCGCGGCCGAGCCATTGCTGAGGCCGTTCACGGGAACGGGGTTCGGGAATGTCGAGCCGTTCCCGCTGGCGGGCAGAGCCGTTTCCGTCGCGATGCCGCCATTGCTAAGATTCAGCCCCAGATCACCGGAATCGGCCAGGAAGGCGCCGTTTTCAAAACGGTAATACGCAGTGGTCGCGGCCACGAGTGAGGCAGGGCAGAGGAGGCAGAGGGCAAGGCAGACTTTTTTCATAGTAGATAGTTCATGGCGAAATCGGCGTGTCCTGTCAATTCAGATCCTGCCGGATATTTTCTTGCAAGAATCGAGTCGCATCGAAAGTATCTCTGCCCGATGAAATTCCCTGCTTGCTTGTCCTTGTTGATCTTGGCTGGTGCGCTGCCTTCCCAAGCCGCCATCACCCTCTATGAAGAAACCTTCACCGGGGCGACCCAGAATGGAAATGACATTACGGGAGACCAGACGTGGCTTGCGACACAACACTCCGGAGCTACCGTTTCCACGAGCTTGCCTGGCACGACTGACTATGCCATCGTCACGAGTACGATCTTTCAGGGGACTGGCTGGCAGGGCACGCAGTTCCGCAACAATGGCTTGGCCGGGATGGACGCCTACAATACAAACATGGGTGATGTGACCATCTCATTCGACCTCGCCATCAGCTCGACTCAGACCGTTTCCAACCCTTCGGTGAACTTGCAGATTCGGCAATCTGGGCAAACGACCCCGAATACCACCACTCACTTCAAGACCTTTAATGTTGTGGCTGATGATCAATGGCGGACTTATACGCTTACCCTGGACGAGTCTCAATATAACACCTTTTCAGCATTTAATGCCAATAACGCCACGATCATGATCGAGCTTTCTACGGCTTGGCGTCATGGCTCGGCTGATAATGTCGTCACCTACAGCCTCGATAACATCCGGGTCACGGCCGTGCCCGAGCCCAGCGTGGCGTTCCTTTCACTGACGGGCTTGCTGGCCCTGCGGCGTCGCCGGAGCTGAGCGGAACGGGTCTTTTTTTCGCCCCGCGCTTGAGCCGGGGCGGACATCGGCTAGGATGGGGATATGATCACCACCGTGGCCCCCCTTGAGGTTCTTTTGCGCCTGCTGGATGACGACTCCCCGGAGGTGCGCGCCGGCCTGGAGCAGGCTCTTGCGGAGTATGAAGGAGACGCCAGTGACGCCCTGGCTGGGGCGGGCATCACACTTTCGGCAGAGGAGGCCGGGCGGCTTTCCGCGCTTCTCCTGCCGGGGCGCATGAAGCGCCTGCGCGAGGAATGGATCGTGCCTGCGAATGGCCTGGACGAGGCGGATGGCGATTGGGAAAGCTTCGAGTCGCTGCTGCGTCAGGTGTCGGATTTTTTGCACGACGGGGTTTCCCTGCGGCCTTCGTTGCCGGATCAGCTCGATTTGTTGGCGGCGGAACTGCGTTCACCACCCGCCAAACCCTATGCCTTCGCGCGCGCCCTTTTCGGGGCGGAATATTTCACGCGGCAGGAGGGCAAAGAGGGCGGGATTGGCGACGCTGATCTCGCTTCCGTCATTGAGAAGCGGCGCGGAACATCCCACGCCCTCGTCCTCATTTACCTGCTCGTGGCGCGGCGCTTCGGCGTCCCGGCCTACGCCTGCCTGTTGCCCTCGGAATGCCTGGCCATGATTGAGGAAAACGAAGTCTGGTGGGTCATGCTCTGTGGCGAGGAAGTCCAGCGGGAAAAGGTCTCGCAGGTTCTCGCCCAGGAACATCAAATGCCCGAGGAGGCGCACCAGGCCCTGAGTCGCCCGGCCACGCTGCGCGAGCTCTTGCAACGGCTCTTGCAACGCTTGTCCCGGCAACTCGCCAAGGACGATCGCCTCGAAGAAGCGGCCCTCATCCGCGAACTCCACACCGCTCTGAACTGAATGATCACGCGGGACGTCTGGGATCCGGCGGGCCATCGCCTGCAGCGCATTCTCGTCCGACCCGAGGGGGAAGTGCGCGCCGGGCTCCTTTTTTTTCACGGCCAGGGGGATTATGCCGAAAAATACCTTGGCGTCCTCCATCCGCTCGTGGCCCGCGGTTGCGCCCTCAGCCTCACCGATCTGCCCGGTCACGGCCGCTCGCCCGGGCGACGCGGGGTCGTCCCCGGCTATGATCTCATCGATGCCCTGCAAGAGGAGAACCTCCGGATTCTCCGCTCGCTCACCCGTGGTCCTCTCGGGCTTGGTGGGCAATCGATGGGCGGGCATCTCGTCCTGCGGGCTTTGGCGCGGGAGCCGGAACGTTTCGATTTCGCCTGGGCCGGTTCTCCTCTCCTGCGCTTCCAACAGCCGGACTGGATGGTCGCCCTGCTCACCGCTCTCGGCACGCTGTTTCCCCGCCTGACCTGGCCGACGGGGGTGCGACCCGAGGACTGCGCGCTCGTGGATGCGGGAGGAGCGGACCAGCCCCCGCCGCCGGACACCCAGGGCCATCAACGCATCGGACTTGGTTGGGCGCGTGAACTCGCGGATGAACTGGCGCGCGTCGAGGCCGCCCTGCGGACTTTTCCCCTCAAAACCCCTCTGCTCATGACCCAGGGGCTCGCCGACCCCGTCACCTTGCCCGCCTATTTTCAAGAACTCACCGCCCACATGCCGCGCCGACCCGAAGTCTGGCTCATTCCCGACGGCCTGCACGAGCTTTACGCCGGAACGGAAGGTCTCGCCTACATCGAACGCGTCGCCAATCGACTGGCCACCCACTGGGAGGGGTGAGAAGCGGGGTCGGATGGATTTTCCGCCTCTCGGTAGTTGCCTTTTCGGGCGTTCTCTGGCATGTCGCGGGGCTATGAGCGAGCTGCCGAAAGCCTACGAACCGCAAGAAGTCGAGAAAACCTGGTATCAGGCCTGGCTCGATGAGAAATGTTTTGCTGCGGACGCTTCGTCGGAGAAGCCCCCTTATTCCATCGTCATCCCGCCGCCGAACGTGACGGGCATTCTCCACCTCGGCCACGTTCTCAATAACACCATTCAGGACGTCCTCGCTCGCCGCGCCCGCCAAAAAGGCTGCGAAGTTCTCTGGCTCCCCGGCACCGACCACGCCGGCATCGCCACGCAAACGAAGGTCGAAAAACAGGTCCGCGAAGAACTCGGGCAGACGCGTCGCGAACTCGGACGCGAGAAATTCCTGGAAAAAGTCTGGGAGTGGAAGGAAAAGCACGGCGGCATCATTATCAAGCAGCTCAAGCGCCTCGGTTGCTCCTGCGATTGGGACCGCGAGCGCTTCACCATGGATGAAGATTACTCGGAGTGGGTCTCGCAGGTATTCAGCGAGCTTTTCAAGGAAGGCCTCATCTATCGGGGCAAGCGCATGGTCAACTGGTGTCCGGTCTCGCTCACCGCTCTCTCCGACGAGGAAGTGATCATGAAGCCGCAGCGCTCGAAGCTCTTTTATATGAAATACGAGCTCGTCGACGGTTCCGGGCATCTGGAAATCGCGACCACGCGCCCCGAGACCCTCATGGGCGACTCCGCCGTGGCGGTGAACCCGAAGGACGAGCGCTTCGCCCACCTCATCGGGAAAAAAGTGCGCCGTCCCTTCCCCGAAGCGGAAATCCCCGTCATCGCCGACGAGCACGTCGAGATCGAGTTCGGCACGGGCGCGCTCAAAATCACGCCCGCCCACGACAAAGCCGACTTCGAGATCGGCCAGCGGCATGATTTGGAAATCATCGACGTCCTTCATCCCGACGGCACGATAAATTTGCCTGAAATGCCGGAATTTGACGGCCTCGACCGCTTTGTCGCGCGCAAAAAAGCAGTGGCCAAGCTCGAAGAAATGGGCCTTTTGCTCAAAATCGAAGAGCACGAGAACAAAGTCGGCTACTCCGAACGCGCCGACGTCCCCATCGAGCCGCGCATCTCGATGCAGTGGTTTTTGAAGTATCCGGCCGTCGACGAGGCGACGCAAGCCGTGGCCAGCGGCGACATCGCCTATCGTCCGACCCGCTGGGCGAAAACCTACGCGCACTGGATGGAAAACATCCAGGATTGGTGCATTTCCCGCCAGCTCTGGTGGGGCCACCGCATC
>JBNNED010000246.1:0-3957 GCA_050285825.1 Verrucomicrobiales bacterium
ACGCCGGACGACTTCGAATCCCTCCTCACACCCCATCTCGATGACCCGAAAGTCGCCGCTCTCGGCGAAACGGGGCTCGACTACTTCCACCCCGCGCCCGCAGGCTGGACGGAAGCAAGCTACCACGAACGCCAACGCGATTTTCTCCGCCGCCACTTCACCCTGGCCGCCCGCCACGGCCTCAATATCGTCATCCACACCCGCGACCGCCATGGCAGCGCATCCTTCGACGACGCCCTCGCCATCTATGCCGATTTCAAAGACGAGTTGCGCGCCGTCTTCCACTGCTTTCCCGGCCCGCCGGAACTCGCCGCGCGCGTCTTCGAGCTCGGTGGTTTCATCTCCTTCACCGGCATCGTCACTTTTAAAAACGCCCCCGCCGTCCAGGAAAGCGCCCGCCTCTGCCCGGCCGACCGCTTCATGCTGGAAACCGACGCCCCCTACCTCGCCCCCGTCCCCCACCGGGGAGAGCGCAACGAACCGGCCCACACCCGCCTCACTGCCGAAAAAATCGCCGCCCTGCGCGCCACCCCGCTCTCCGAACTCCTCGCCACTTGCGAAAAAACGACCCGCAGCTTCTTCCGCCTCCCTGACGCGGAAAAAATTGAATAAATCGCTCCCGCGGCGACGTTACACCGATGACGTGTGAAAAAACATTTCACAAATCCAAACAAATAAGTTATCTCAAAAATCACATGAACAAAATCGTCTTCATCCTCCCCGTCCTGGGCCTCGCCGCCTGCTCCCCCAACCAGCAAACGCAAAACCCCTACGATCCCGCAGCGGCCAACCCCTACGCCGTCCCCGGTGCCCAAAACACCTACGACCCCAACGCCACGGCTGCCGCCCCTTACCAACCGGTCAACCCGCCCGCCTACGGCCAGCAACAGACTTACACCCCGGCACCTGAGACCGCTTACACGCCAAGCGCTCCCGCCACTCCCGCCCCCGCCGCTGGAGGCGGTTCCCACACCGTCGTCGCTGGCGATTCCCTCTGGGGGATTTCCCGCAAGTACGGCACCACGGTGGAAGCGATCCAAGCCGCCAACGGCCTTGAGGGCACCCTCATCCGCACCGGCCAGACTCTGACCATCCCCCGCTAAGCTTCGCCCATGTCCCCCCGCCTCTTCTTGCTGGCTGGCGTCTTCTTCGCCTCTCTTTTACGGGCCGAGATCACTCCGGCGCAGCAGGAAATCATCGAGGAACTCCTCGAACTTCGAGAAGAAAAAGCCTTCAAGGAAGCCTGCGAAAAAGCCGCCGCTCTCGGCGTGCCCCGGCAGGCCATCCTGGAGGCTCAATTTTTATACCTGGTAGATCAGGCGGATCGCGCCGAACTCGCCGCCTTTTCCGACACCCTCGCCGCCGCGCAAAAGGACTTCGAGATCGACAACTCCCTCATCTTTTCCGTCCCGGAAGACTTTGCCGCCATCGTCGAATACACCCGGGCCCTTGCCGCTCTCGAACGGGCCGACCAAGCCGCCTTCAAAAAGCACATCACCGAAGCCTTCTGGCTCAGCCCGAAGCAATCGCAGATCTTCGGTCAGCACATCGAAAAACTCCGGCGAGACGAGTATATGGCCGGTCTCCGGCTCGACCTCCAGCGCCCCTATCCCTTCCTCACGCAGGCTGAAAAATCAACCTCCCTCGCCCAAGTCCTCGGAGAAGCGCCCATTCTCATCCTCCATTTTTGGTCACCCTGGAGTCCCGAAAGCGAGGCCACTCTCCCAGACTTCCGTCTCACCTGCCAGGCCCTCGCCAAGCACCGCCTGCCCGTTGCCTCCATCCTGGCCCACGGAAATCCCGACTCGGAAAACGACGCCCGTCTCTTCGCCAAAGGCCAGGCCATGAACATCCCCTGCACCTGGCTCCTCGATCATCCCGAAAAGTCGCTCACGAACGAACTCCGCGTCCAAACCATCCCCACCTTCGCCATCGTCAGCCGCGAAGGCCGCATTCTCTTCCACGGCACCCCGAACGAAGCCGATTTCTGGGAGGAAATCAAAAAACACGCGCCCACTTTCCAGCGCCCCGACTCCTTTCAGCGCCCGCCGAGCTTTGGCGATTGAGCCAGCTCAAAGCCCGCCGCGCTCTTTCTCTGCCTTCTTTTTCTCGCGCGCCTCGCGGAAAAAGCCCTTGAGCAACGCCACCGATTCCTCTTCCAGCACCCCCGCCACGACCTCGCAACGGTGGTTCAGCGGTGGGTTGCTTTCCAACAAATTGATCCAGCCCCCGGCCGCCCCCGCCTTCGGGTCCCGACAGCCGAAAACGACCCGGTCCGGCCGGCAATGGACAATCGCCCCCGCGCACATCGGACACGGCTCCTTCGTGACATAAAGCGTCCCGCCCTCCAGCCGCCAATCGCCATACTCCGCCTGCGCCGCCGTCAGCGCCAGCATTTCGGCATGCGCCGTGGCGTCCTTCAGGGTCTCCACCTGATTCCAACCCCGCGCGATGATCTCATTCTCCCGCACAAAAACCGCCCCAATCGGGACCTCGCCCGCCCGGTAGGCTTTTTGCGCTTCCCGCATGGCCTGCCCCATGAAAAACTCGTCGCTGTCAAAATCAAACATCCCCCCGCAGACTGCCTGCCCGCCCCGATTTTCCAATCCTAAAGTCCCCTCAACCCAGCCGCCGTGTCCGCTTCACTCGAAACTTTTCTCAGCTCAGCCGACTGGCACCACCGCTTCGACGAAGAAATCCTGCCGCAGGCCAAAAAACTCTCTTCCCCCCGCTTCCTGAACGAGCTCCGCCTCGACGCGCTCGACGACGGTGCTTACCAACTGAGCGGTCGCCTCTCCGGCCAACAAGCCGAAGTCCATCTCTGGCCCGAGGGAGAAGAACGCTGGGACTTCGACACCGACTGCAGCTGCGGCCTCGGTCACTTCTGTGTCCACAGCGCCGCCCTCTTCTTCCGCGCCTCAAAAACCGGCACCCTCACCAAACTTCTCCGCCAAACCCGTGCAGTGGGTGAAATGCCCCTTGGGTGCTTCCAGCCTGCTGATGAAAGCAAACACTCCCCCTGTTCTGTGGGCGTCCAGCCCGCTGAAAATAACATTCACCAAACCCCCACCTTCCACCTCCGCATCGCCGAAGAAGCCGCCACCGGTCGCAGCGCCCGCCTCCTCCTCCAAGCCCTCAAAACGCCCGATCGCGACACCTGGCTCGTCGCCCGCCCGACCGTCCGCTATGGCAGCGACGAAGTCCCCCTCGCCAAAAACGCCCCCGCTCCAGAGATCCCCCGCGATCAAGCGGCCGAGTTCCGCGCCCGCGAACTCCTCGCCTCCCTCGGCCTCACCAACCTCCACTCCAGCCCCAGCTACCGCTTCCTCCTCGCCATCGACAAAAACCCCGACCCTGCGCGCGATCCCGCCAACGCCTGGTTCCCCGAGCCCCTGCAATTCACTCCCCGCAGTTACTGGCCCTGGTTTCGCGCCACGGCCATCCCCAAACTCGCAGAAGCCGGCTGGCACATCGAGATCGACCCCGCCTTCGGCCACCACGTGCGCAGCCTAGCCCCTGACGAACTCGACACCCGGCTCAGCCCCGTTCCCGGCGGCTGGTTCACCCTCTCCGTCGGCATCGATCACGAAGGCCACACGATCGACCTCCTCCCCGTTCTCCTCTCCCTCCTCAAAAGCGACACCCTCGAACAACTCGCCGAGCTCCCCTACCACGCCCCCTTCCTCATCCACCTCCCCGAAGGCCTCGCCTTCAAAAAGAGTTCCTCCGCAGAACGCGAGCGAACAAGCGCAGAGGAGCAAGAAATGCAGGCTCCCGGCGGACGAGCGCAGGGAGTGCAAACGCCGATAAGCAAGGAAAGCAAGCTCTCGGCGGACGACGCGCCGAACGCAGTGAGCAAGGAGTGCAAGCTGAATAACCTCTCCGCCATCCAGTTCCCCGCCGGTCGCCTCCGCCGCATCCTCCACCACCTCTCTTCCCTCACCGATCCCACCGCCG
>JBNNED010000247.1:0-4788 GCA_050285825.1 Verrucomicrobiales bacterium
GCTCGGAAAACCAGAACCTCCCGGGCTTCATCTCGATGTGCCCCGGCGGCCTCCCGACTTCCCGCACCCAGAACTGGCAAGCCGGCTTCCTCCCCGCCGCCTACCAGGGGACTTACATCAACACGCAGAAAAAAGACCCGCGCGAGCTCATCGATCACGTCACCTCGAAGTTTCTCGACCGCGACACGCAGCGCCGCCAGCTCGATTTCCTGCGACGGCTCAACGAGAATCACGCTGAAAAACGTGCCCAGGATCAAGAACTCGAAGCGCGCCTCCAGTCCTTCGAACTCGCCTACCGCATGCAGCTCGAAGCGACCGACGCCTTCGACCTCAGCGGCGAGCCCGCTTACATTCGGGAAATGTATGGCGACACGACGCAAGGGCGCCAACTTCTCATCACCCGCCGCCTCATCGAGCGCGGGGTCCGCTTCGTCCAGGCCTGGACCGGCGCCGGCCAGCCGTGGGACCACCATGACGACCTCGAAAAAGGCCACCGCAAGCTCGCCCTCGAGTCAGATCAGGCCATCGGCGCGCTTCTCACCGACCTCAAACAACGCGGACTTCTCGACGAAACCCTCGTCCTCTGGGGCGGCGAATTCGGCCGCACCCCCGTCGTCGAAATGCCGAAAGAAGGCACGAACGCCGGGCGCATCAACGGTCGCGACCACAACCACTACGGCTTCAGCGTCTGGATGGCGGGCGGCGGGGTGAAGGGCGGCCACGTCCACGGCTCGACCGACGAATTCGGCTTCGCTGCGACGGAAAATCCCGTTCACGTCCACGACCTCCACGCCACGATTCTCCATTGCCTCGGCTTTGATCACGAAGAACTCACTTACCGCTACAGCGGACGTGATTTCCGCCTCACCGACGTCCACGGCCACGTCGTCAAAGACATTCTCGCCTGAAGCGCGGGCGGTGGAGGCTCACTCCGCGTCTTCCACGGGGGCGAACTCATCGACCGCACGGAAGCGGACGCGTTGGGTGCGCGTGTCGGTGAAGAAAAAGACGTAGCTGCGCGTGCGCTCGCTCACCGGCCAGCGGGAAGTCGTGATGAAGCGCATGCCACTGGCACGGCTCTCGTCCGGGACGGCGAAGGCGATGTCATAATAACGTCCATCGACCGCTCCGGTTGCTTTGATGATCCGCCCTTCCCCGGGCTTGAGGAGGAGATTGCTGCCGCCGATCTTCCCGCGCACCGGACCGCCGCTGAGATTGTGCAGGTAGTAATCGCCAAAACGAAATGCAGAATCATCGGCAGGCAGGACGACCGGCTGGTAGCCGCCTTTCGGGTTCACGAGGAGGAGAACGATGAAGGAGCGTCCTTCCTCCGGCAGCGCCACGCTGGCCAAGGGCAGGGTGTCAGCGGCCCGGGTGAGGAGAAAGCGCCGTGCCGGGACTTCGATGACCGGGCTCAGGTTATTCATGGGCAAGGCGAAGGGCTTCCCGCGCGTTTCGCCATCCGCGAGCAAGGTCGTGACCTCCCCCAGCTCCGCCGGAACTTCCTGGGCGAGAAATCGCACGCCAAGCTTCTTGTCAGACTGCGCCTGGGCTCCCGCGAGCCAGCACAGATTCACCAGTAGGAAGACCAAAAATCTCACGTCTCTCATCATTATCAATCAATCTTGCGGCACCTTCGGCTGGCGCTCGCGACTCACACTTCTTCTTTGCTCAGCCAACGGAAGGAGACGAGGCGGAACTCGCGTCCGAAGACCTGGTTGACTTGGCTGGCGAGATCGTCCGGCAAGGTGTCCGGCTCGTCCGCTTCGTCGAGGTAAGCTCCCGCCCGTTCGACAGTCGCCTCGCACCAGGCACGGGCCGTCACCGTGCCATCCGGTCCGACCGCTTCTCCGTATGCGCGGATGACGAAGCTGTCCGAGCGAGCCGAAAGATACGGCGCAATGGGCGTTAAAATATCGGCCTGGTCAACCAAATCGGCGGCTCCTTGCGAGAGCGGCCCTTCCTCGGCTTCGGGGAAGGCGAAGCGGGAGGCGTCGCCCGATTGCACCTGACGCGTCGAGTGATCGTCGTTGATCGTGCTACGGTCGATGGCACTTTGCAAAGCCCCGGCGCGCGCCAGCTCCTTGTCGTTGCCCGGACGGCGGTTGACGAAGTCAGCCAAGGAGAGGAAAGGCCCGCGGCGACGGATTTCTTTGACCAGTTCCTCGGCCAGCTCCGTGATTTCCTCTTCTTCCAGCAAGCGCCGCCCGTCCCAGTAGGCGTTCGGACCCGCGTCTCCCGGCGCATTTTCATCCTGCGAACTCAAGAGCGAGGCCACCGGCGTTTTCCCATTGGCATCGGTGCTCAACTCACGTCCGCCATTGTCATCGCGCTCGACCAAAGCCCGGTCGCGCAGGGCGGAAAGAACTGTTTTCCAAGCCTCGACCGAGGTGGAGTTGACATTGAAAAGTCCCTCGACCCGCAGGTGGGCCGCGCTCAGAAAAGTGGCTTCGTCCCGCACATCCGAAGCCGCGAAGAGGCGGTTCAGCACCTCGCTCGCCGACTGGTCGTAGAGCTCCGGACGGTAACGGGCATTGCGCAGCGGCTCTTCTCCGTTAAAAAAGAGCGAGGCCACCTCTTTCTGGCTGTTCCCCCCGCGTTCGGGCGCGATGGAGGAGAAAAACCAATCATCCCACAAGGCGCGGTTGGCGAGATAGGAATGGTCCGCGAGCGGACGTTGTGCCGAGAGCGGCGAAGCCAGCGTGCCACTGGTCTTATCCGGCGGCAAGACGGACGGCGCCAGCGAGTTCCCGATGGCGTGGCTGATCTGAGGCAGGAGCGGGCGATGGTATCCCGTCGGTCTCGTGGAGACGAAGCCATTGGCGCGCGAGTGTTGCAGAGCGCCCAGGGAAATCACCGGCTGACGGGGAACGGAGAAGGCGGTGTAACGCGGCACACCGAACTCGGCATTGTAACCGCCCCCGAAATAGCCATTCCCGTTCGCGCTAAGCTCGATTTGGTTGTTAATCCAGGAAGTCAAAGGCGTAATGTTGACCTCAAAGGGCATGAGATCGCGCTCAGCCTGGCTGAGATCGTAAAAGTCGTTATACTGGCAGCTCGGGTTATAGCGAGCGAGCGCCTTCGTGCCGAGCTCCGAGCTATACTCGGTCTTGACGTTATACGAAAACAGCATGATCGGCGCTTTGAGATTGCTGATCGACGCCGCACTGAGCTCACGCGTTTGCGAGGCTCCCGCGAAGGTCTTGAAAACGTCAGGGTGATCGGTCGCGATCTGGCGCTCGGACTTGGGTTTCGTGCCGTTACTCCGTTCCCCCACGTCTCCCCGATAGCCGCCACTGCCGCCGTCGATGTAAACGCCACCCACATTGTAGGCATCATCGTCCCGGGTGTTGAGATAAACCCCGTTCATCGTCAGGGCGAAGTGACCGCTGTGGTTGTTCCCACCCGAGAGCGAGTTCCCACTGCCTCCGTGCTTCCCGCTCGTCAAGTCATTGGGGCTGAGGGTGTAGCTGATGGTATCGTTCGCGTTGAGCTCGATGTTGTTGCCATTCAAGTCACGCACGGGCAAGGACACGCCATCGGCATATTCAAAGCCGGCCTTCGCGTGGATGTTGTGGCCGATTTTCTGAGATTCATTTCTTTTGGAGGTTTGCGACATTTTCACCACTTCTCCCGGTCGCAAGACCATCGGCTGTTCCCGACCGACGGTCACCGACATGTAGTTGTAGTCATCGTCACCCGAGAGCGTGGTCTTCGACAAAGAGCTGATCAAGGGGCAACGCACCGGCGCCTGGCCGTTGATGCTCACGTTGATGTCGTAAGGAATCATCCAGTATTTGATGGCGTAGTTGGCCGACGAAGGCAGCACCACGGGGACATCGAGCGGATTCCAAACGGTCAACACCGGATCCACGACCAAGCGCAGTTCATAAGCCGTTCCCCCTCCTTCAACCTGCTTGGTTTTGGTCTCGAAGGAGAAAATCGCCTGGTAGCTGATGATCGGCGGTTGTTTGACTGTCAGAAATGGATCGGCAATGGCCACCGAACGGTTGCTGTCCAGATTCAACACATCCGTGCCGGCCGGGATTTGACCGCCGGTCGTGTAGGACGCCGTGCTCGTATTCAGCTCCTTGTAGAGATTATAGTAGAGCCAAAGCTCCATCAGGTTGATCCCCGGCTCGTCCCGCCCCACGGGGCTGGCCACGGTGTAGAGGCGCGGGTCGGGCCGCGAGGAGGCGTGATTCCCCTTCAGCGGATAATCGCTGGGGCTATCGCGTTCCAACTCCATCGACAAGTCCTTGCGGAACCCTCCGCGCGTGACGTTCGTCAACAAGCCGGTTGAGTTCACCGCCAAGTCATGGAAGAGAGATTTGTATGACTCATCATCCGCAAAATGCGCAGATTGACCGAAAGACGACCAGGCCTCCACCCGCCCATCCGTGAAATCCGTCCCCGCGAAAGGCTGAGCACCAGCCGAAGCTTCCGCGCTCTCGGGCCGGTTCCGTGGCGCCGCTTGCAAGGCCGAAGCAGCCTCAAATTCGTTCCCAGCATCCACTTCTTTCATCGCCAAAGCCGCCTTCACCCCCTGGTCGCCGGTCCACCAAGCCAAGCGCCCTTCCAACTCGCCATCGGCAGCTTTCAATTCCATCATGGGCACTTCGACCCGCGTCTCACCGAGCTCTCCGAGAGTCCCTTCACCCACAAGCGTCGCCGCCAGTTCCCCTCCGGCAGCCTGTTTCACCATCTCCTCATCGGGAGCCGATCCCGGACGTTCCGTCACCAGCCATTCCAGAAATTCCGCATCCGGACGTTGCTCCTGCGTGTGAT
>JBNNED010000248.1:0-2792 GCA_050285825.1 Verrucomicrobiales bacterium
CACGGATGGCGAAGGCGGAGGCGGGAATCCGGCAGGCCGAGACCGATCTGAACCGCTCTCTCATCGTTTTGGAAAAGGCGGAGGAGCTGGAGTCCGAGATCGTTTTTCTGGAGCGGGCGGAAGGGGAGCCGGTGGCCTATCAGGTGGCGCAGGCAGCCTTGCAGGATGCGGTGAAAAAGGAGGCCGACCGTCGCGGACTGGAGACGCTCGGTGAGAACATGCTGTCTAGGGTCGAAGGCAAGCATTACCATCGGGTGGGGGTGCGCTACAAGGTCTCGGGGCGGGATCAGAAGCTGCAGCAGTGGATTTTGGCCATTCACCAGCCGCGGACTTTGCAGGTCGTGACGAAGATGGAGATGAAGCCGCGCAGCAGCGAGCCGACGCAGGCCGAGTGTGAAGTGGAAGTGGAGAAATGGTTTGTGCCCGCAGAATGATGAAAGCGATTGTTTTAATCAGCAGTGTGAGTTTGGCCGCCTGGTTGCAGGCCGGGCCGCCGGAAGTGCGCCCCGTGACGGCTTATTACCATCTTTGGCAGGAATCGCCCTTCACCGAGAAGTTGATCGAGGTCGAAGAGGAGGTTGTGGAGGAAAATGAGATGGAAAATTACGCTTTGCTGGGGGTGGAGGTGACGCCGCATGGGAAGTTGGTGGTCCTGCAGCATGTCGAAAACGAGGGCGAGCGGGTGACGGTGCGGACTTGGGACGGAAGTTCCGGTTTTCGGATTTTGGAGGTGAAGCAGGACATGAGCGAGTCGCTGAAGACGCGCGTGCTGTTGGAGAAAGGCGGGAAACAGGGTTGGGTGAGCTATGACCCGAAGTATTTGACATTGAAATCCGCTCCCGCGCCGGTCGTGGAGAAGAAAGAAGAAGAGAACGGAAAAAAACCGGAAGAGAAAAAAGAAGCCGCGCAGCCACGCGTGCGATTTCGTCGGACGAACTAAGCCCCGGAACCCCTTGATTGATCATGAAACCTTATTTGTTACTCGCTTTCCTTTGCGCCCTGCCGCTCATGGCGCAAGATGCTGATAATCCCGCCGCTGACGTGCCGGCCGAGCCTTTGGACGCCCCGGCGGATGCGGCGGTGGCCGAGGCAGGCGCGGAAGTTGCCGCAGAGGACGATGAAAACGCCCCGGTGCCCGCTCCCCAACCTCCGAACCTGCAGGGCGGAGGACCCGTGGACCCACAGGCCATTCACACGCCGGAAGGCTTTAAGCTGGAGCGGCTGGTGATGACGGGTTTCGATGCCGCAGACCTCTATGCGCGGGTGACCGGCAAGCGCGTGATCGTGAGTCGGGCCGCGGGCGAGATCGAGACGCGTTTTGTGCAGCGTGGGCCGCTGACGAATGCCGATGTGGCGCGTTTGCTGGAGAAAACCTTGATTTTGGAAGGGCTGGCCTTCGTCCCGGACAGCGTCAATCCTGACGAAGTGAAATTGGTCGTTTCCGGGCCGGTGACGAACCCGAACGCGGTCGGATTCAACGTCATCACGGACGAAGCGACCTTGCCGCAGGGCGATCAGATCGTGACCTATCTCATGACCTTCAACAACTTGAAGCCGGACGAGGCCTTGCGCATTTTCCAACAGGTCGTCGGTCAATTCGGTGGAACAAACACGAGCGGAAAAATCGCGGCCGTGACGAACGCCTCCTCTCTCATCATCACGGAGAACAGCGGCCTGATCCGACAGTTGATTAAGATCCAGAAGGAAATCGACGTTCCTTCCGGCGTCAACGGTGAACGCTGGGTCGAGGTGAAATATGCCGACGTGGAAGCGATTGCGACGCAACTGAACGACATTTTCGGCTTCCAGCAAAGCCAGACGAGCGCGCGGGTCCAGCGTCAGCAGAACCGGGGCAATAATAACAACAATAACAACAACAATCAGGCCAATGCCGGCAGCGAGGGACTGGGTGAAGAAACGCCCCTGCACATACTGCCGGACGTGCGGACGAACCGGATTCTCCTTGTCGGGCGCCCGGCCGACTTGATGTATGTCGAGAGTTTGATCAAGGGTTACGATCAGCCGAGCGACGGACGGAATTACTACACGCGCAAGCTGCGCTACCTGCGGGTCAATGAGTTCATCGGAGTGGCGGCGGACGCCATCGAGCGCACTTTGGGCACGCTGGACGAGCAGGGCCAGCAAGCCGGAAATCAGCGGCAGCAGCAGAACAACAACCAGAACCGCAACGTCAACAACAACAACGGCGGTGGGGCGAACAGCGGGCAGGCTGGCGGGGGGGCGAGTGCGCAGGCTAACATCCAGGACATCCCGACGGCTCCCGAGGCCATCACGGTCGGAAAAACCCTCCTCGTGGCGGATAATTTGTCAAACAGCATCATCGTGCAGGGGCCGCCGCACCACATCGAGATCGTGCAGAACCTGATCGGGGAGCTCGATAGCGAGACCGAGCAGGTCGCCATTTCGGCCGTCATCGGCTCCTACCAACTGGGGCGGAACATCAACTTTGGCATCGATTTGGCCAACATCGTGCAGGGAACCACGCGCAGCATGAACCTGGGTGGCACCCTGCGCGCGGGCGTGCCCTCGGTCGTTGATCCCAGCACCCTGGGTGATCTGGCCTCGATGCTGGCGGCCAACGGCGCGGCGGGCAACGGAGTCTCGCTCTACGGCACGATCGGCAACGAATTCGGCCTCTTCATCAATGCCCTGGAGGCCAATACGAAGTTCAAAGCACTCGCCACGCCGACGGTTTTCACGAAGAACAACCGGGTCGCGACCCTGTCGAGCGGTCAACGCATCGCCATTCCGTCGAGCACCTACACCGGTAA
>JBNNED010000249.1:0-5663 GCA_050285825.1 Verrucomicrobiales bacterium
CTGGAAGAGTTCGGGGCGGAGTTGTTGTCGGCTGAACAGGGAAGCTGGGCGGCGCGGACGGCGGTGGGGCAACTGGCGATGAAGGATCCGGTCGCTGCGGAGGCGTGGATTGATCGCATGGTCCGGGAGGGGCATTTGGAGCCGAAGGGTTTGGGGAATAGGGGTTCCCTGCGGGCGACTTTGGAAGCGGGTTTGTTGGAGGTCTTGATGGGGGAGCGGCAGGCCATGGCGATGACGCGGATGGAGGGATTGGCGGAGGAGGAGCGGCGGCAGGTTCTGGAGGGGATGATGTATGGCGGTCAAGTCGGGGAAGGGAAGTTGGCGGGCTACGCGGATCTCGTGCGGAAGTTCGGGGAGGAGGGCGATTTCGGAAATATGGTGGGTCAGCGCTTACATCAGGTGACCGAGGGGGAGGAGACGAAGGTGAGGGCGATGTGGGAGACGATGAAGGTGAGCGGAGAGGAGAAGGGAGCCTTGGCGGGGCAATTGCTGGTGAATATGGCGCAGCGGCACCGGAAGACGAGCTTGGAAAGTTTGGAGAAGGGCTACGGGTGGATGCGGGAGGAGGTGCCTGATTTGGCGGGAAAAATGGGCGAAGCTTTAGGGCGGGCGGCTTGGCAGGAGAAGGGGCGGGAGGAGGCTCTGAAGATGTTGCGGAAATATGAAGGGGATGGAGTCGGAGGAGAGATGGTAGGGGCGTTTTTGGAGCAGGGAGGACGGCAGCTTGAAGAAAAGGAGCGGCGGCGTTTGTGGGAGACTTTGCCGGAGGGGGAGAGAAAGCAGGAGCTGCGGAGGGCTTTGAATTTGGATGATTGAGAAGTGATGAGAGAGAGTTTGCAAAAGATGAAGTGGTCGCTGGGCGTGAGCCTCGTTTTACTGGTGCTGGGGGCTTTTTGGCTGGGCCGGCAGGGACGGGAAGTGACGGAGCTGCGGGAGAAGTTGGTGTTGTTGGGGGATCGGGCGGTGGTTTTGGGGACGAGCGCGGAGGACTTGCTGGCTTCGGGGCGGGTGTCGCGTCCCAGGGACGACCGGGAAGCGCGGGTGCGTCGGCTGGTGGATGACTTGTTCGACTTAGCTAAGCGACAGGAGGAGATGGGCCTGGCGGGCGGGGAGGTGGATCCGGAGGCCACGGGGCGCCTGCTGCGGGATCTGGCGGGTTTGTCGGCGATGGACTTGCAGGAGCTGGTGCGGCAGTTGCGGGATCGGGATGAGGTGGGGGCGGAGATGCGCAATGGGATGTTGATGATGTGCCTGATGATGCTGGCGCAGGACAGCCCGCAGAGTGCCCTGGTGCTTCTGGAGGAAGGAGCGGGGGATTTGGGGGACGAGACGATGCTCTCGCAGTTTTTATTGCCGCAGGTTTTAGGGCGGATGGCGATGGAGGATCCGGTGGCGGCAGTGGCGTGGTTGAAGGCGAACGGAGAGAAGTTCGAGGGCTTGGATGAGAAGCAGTTAGGGCGCAATATTTTGCAATCGACGGCACGGGAAGATGTCTTGTTGGCGCTTTCTTTGGTTGAGGATTTAGGGGTGAAGCGCGAGGAGGGCTTGCAGATGATTGGGAATCAGGTGCGGGATGTGGCAGGGGCGGAGGCGCTTTTACGAGCGGGGGGGGACGGGGGGTTGCGGGAGAGAATCATCGCGGATCTGGCTGGCAGCGCCTTGGCTGGAGATTTTGAGAAAACGAGTGCGTGGTTGCAGGAAGGGGGGCTTTCGAAAGCAGAGGTGGGTTTGTTTGCGGAGGGACTCAACTATTACCGGACGCAGGGAGAGACGCAACAGTGGCTGGAGTGGATGGGGGGAAACTTGGAACAAGAAGACTTGGCTGGGAATGTGGAGCACTTGTTGGGGGACTGGGCGGAGGAGGATTACGGGGCGGCCGGGGAGTGGTTGGAGGGGCTGGAAAAAGGGAGCTTGCGCGAGGCAGCGGCGGGAACCTATGCCACGAAATTGGCACCGCATTTTCCGGAAAAGGCGGCGAAGTGGGTGGAGGAAGTGCCCGCCGGAAAAGCGCGGGAGAGCCTGGCCAAGGTGATTTATCAGCAATGGCGGCAGAGTGATGAGCGGGCGGCGGCGGCTTTTGCGCGCCAATGGGCTCTCGATCAGAAATAAGCCGCAAAAAGAGGGACTCCTCATCAAAGGAGGGCGGCGGAGGCGGGTATCGCTGGAAGCGCAAGGTGGGGGAGGAAAAATGGTGCGGGGTGAGGGACTCGAACCCCCGACAACCTCGGTGTAAACGAGACGCTCTACCAACTGAGCTAACCCCGCCCGAATTGGGTGGACGGCGAAGATGTCAGCTTTTTTTTCTTTGGCAAGTTCTTTTCCTTTTTTGTGCGCTTGTCTCGGCGGGCGTGCTGGGTTTTTCTCTGCGCCGACATGCATTTGCGTTTTTCTGAAGAGGAGTTGGCGACTTTGATCGAGATGGTCAGTTTGGCGGCTGAAATTGCCAATTTGAATCAGAGCGAGGGCGCGGAGGAGCATTTTTCCCGTTTTGAGGCGGTCGAGAACAAGGTGTTGGAGAGTGCGAAGCACGCGGGCTTCGGGTCGTGGATCGAGTTTGATGAGGCGCGGGGTCGGCATCGGGTGACGGAGGAGTTTCAGGAGCGGTCGTTTTTTCAGCAAAGTCTGGAGGAGCTGCGGAATCAGTTTTTCTGGGAGGATTTGATGATACGTTTGGCGGAGCGGGATTTGATGCGGGAATACGGGGAGGCCCGTTGGGAGGCGATGGATGAGAAACGGCGGGAGGCTCTGGCCAAGCCGCTGGAGAAGCGGTATTGGGATCGCTTCATGCAGGAGGGAATTGGGCCATTGCACTGGGTCCATCCCCGGGGCGAGGGGTGATGGGAATGCGGAAGCAGGGAGCGCCGGCATCCTGCCGGTTTGCTTTGGCGTTTCGGCGCGAGCTAATTGCGGACTAAAGTCCGCGTTCCTGGGGGTGGGGTGAACGAGAGGCGGGATAAAGCACCCAAAGGGCATTTCACCCGCGTTCCTGTTTTTTTCTCTTTTTTCTCTTTTTTCTAAGGCTTTTGGCGGTGGGGTGTCTTAGTTTGTGGAAAGGATGAGTTGTTGTGTCCGTGAGCTTGATGAAACCGCGCGCCCGAAAGAGATCTGGATCGTCTGAGAGGGCGGGGGGAGAGTTGACTATTGAGGAGGTCTTCCGCCTTGAGGAGTCGCCTCTTATACGCTATGCTTTTGGGATTTTGGGGCGACGGGAGTTGGCGGAGGAGGTGGTGCAGGAGGCGTTTTTGAAGTTGCACGGGCATTGGGGGGAGGTGGAACTGCCGCGACCGTGGTTGTATCGCTGTGTGCGGAATCTGGCGCTGAATGTGATCCGGAAGAGCCGGCGCGAGGAGGTGTCGGATGAGCTGGAGGGGCGAGATTCGGGGGAGCGGCCGGACGAGGAGTGCCGTCGCATGGAGGCGCTGGGGCAGGTGCGGATGTTGTTGGCGGAGATGGGGCGACGGGATCGGGAGATGATTCATTTAAAGTATTTTGAAGAGAAAAAGTATGCTGAGATCGCGGAGAAAACGGGTCTGAGCGTGGGAAATGTGGGCTACCGGCTCCATCATTTACTGAAGGAGATGGCGGAGAGTCTGCGCAAGTTAGGAATTGAAGGAGGTTTATCATGAAGGATGGCAGTGATGAGAGAGACGAGCTGTGTGGAGCGATCGAGCCGGACTTGGCGGCGCGGGTGCTGAGCCTGATCCACGGGGAGGCTTCGGATTTTGAACGGGAGGAGCTGGAGCGGCTGCTGGCGGAGCGGCCGGAGCTGGCGGCGTGGAAGGCGCGGCTGGAGGGGGTGGATGGCTTGTTGCGGGAAGAGGCGGCGGGCGAGGGTGAGGAATGGCGTTTGTCGGCGGAGCGGCGGGAGTCGGTGCTGGCGGCCTTCCACGAACGGGCGGAGGAGGAACGCCGTGAACAGGGGGCGGGTCGGGCGCAAAGGCGCGTGCTGTGGTCGCTGGCGGCGTGTTTCGTGGTGAGTTTGATTTTGTTCGGTTTGAGCACGCCTTTGGTGTTGGAGGCGAGAAAGGAGGGGCCGGGTTCTAACGCGGTGGCCGAGGCGGAGGGCTTGTTGAGGAAGGGAAGGGCGGATTATGCGGCGGGAGATTATGCCGGGGCGGAAGAGAAGTTTGCGGAAGGGCAAAAGAATTTGCCGAAAAATGCACGCGGGTCGGAGCTAGAGAGGGTGTTGGAGGCGCATGAAAGGGATGCGCAGGTGGCAGGGGCTGGGAAATTACGACGAGAAGGACGCTACGAGGAGGCTAGAGAATTGCTAGATGAGGTGTTGAAGGCTGATCCGGGTGATGCCAAGGCGATGGAGCAGTTGGCGACTTTGGATGATCCGATCCGGACGAATCCGAGTTTGGAAGGGAAGGATGTGGAGAAGGGAGACGAGATCCGACGGAATTTTTACCGAGGTGAGGGGTTTTATAACTCGGGGAACTACGACCAGGCACAGGAGGAGTTTCGGAAGGTCTTGAGGATTGATCCTCATAACAAAGCCGCACGGCGGTGGTTGGAGCGGACGAACGACGTGAAGGCGGATGGTTACCGGGCGGACTATGATGAGACCCGTTCGCGGCTGCTCGCGGAAGTGGACAAGGCTTGGGAAGTGGAGGTGCCACCGCTGGCGAGTGAACCGTCGGCTGCTCCGCCAAGCCCGATGACTCAGCCGATGGCTCCTGCCCCGGGAGACGCCTGGGCCTTGGTCAAGAGAGCTCCAGAGGCCCCTGCCAGTCGGATGGCGAAGCCTGCCGCGTCTTTGCCGGGGCAGAAGAAGGAGGAGGCGAAGAAGCTGCGCGCGGCAGCTTCTCCGGCTGACAAGCCCGTTCCGGTGCCCATGCCGGAAGTGGCGCGGAGAGAAGCGGGGGCGGGGGATTATGGTGATGGAGAGGGTTTCAGTGATCCATTTGCGGGCTTTGACGGAACGCCTGAGCAAAATTTAGTGGAAAAGAGACTTAGAAATGAAAAGATCCCACGCATTGATTTAAAGGATGTGACCTTGGAGCAGGCCATCGATTTTTTAAATCAGCGGGGAAGGGAGTTGGACCGTGCAGAAGCTCAAGGTCAGCTGCGAATTGAGGTGCAAGAGCTTCCGGCGGAACTTGAGGAGTCAAAGTTTGCGGAAGAAAGCGGACTCGGTATGGCCCCTAATTTGAGCAAAGTGAAAATTCAGAGCTTGCAGTTGGAAGATGCTTCGGTGGCTGAGGTTTTACAGCATATGGCGGATGCGACGAAGAGTCGTTATCAAATTGACGAGTCGGGGAAGGTGACCTTTCTGCCCTTGTTTTCGGTTGAGGAGGATCCATTGGTCGCGCGGGTGTTTCCCTTGTCTCCAGAACAGCTCGTGACACTTAGGGAGCTTTCACTTGCTCACCGGAATGATGGAAGTGCTCCAGCGGAAACTACGGAAGCGGAGAGTGAAAAAAACTTAACTGAGGGAGGGGTACAGGAGTTCCTAGCTATGATAGGGGTGCGGTTTGGCGAGGGAAGTTCGGCTTCTTGGCTGGCTGAGGAGGGGAAATTACTGGTTCGCAATACGCCTACCAATCTGAACTTGATTGAAGCGATTTTAGATCAGGTGAACCGTGAAAGACAGCTGGAGCAGGGAGAAATCTCTGCGGCTCAGACTCCGGAGTCGACGTTTTCTTTGAATGTCAGTGAGG
>JBNNED010000250.1:0-4163 GCA_050285825.1 Verrucomicrobiales bacterium
TTCACATCGGCGCCGCCACCGGCTACGTCCATTACGCGGGTGATCCCGAGAAATTCTACCGCTTTGTCGCCGGGCATTCCTCCTTTGAACTCCTCGGCATGATCGTGGTGGGAATCGCGGGACTCAAGCTCGGCGGAGCCCTCCTCGCGCCGGGTCGCTACCCGCGTGGGCAGGCTTTGACGCGGGCGGGGCGGGCGGGACTTCCGCTCTTGCTCGGGGGGGCGGCCATGACCGCGTTCGCGGCGGTCGTGGAAGGGTTTTGGTCTGCTCAACCGCTCCCGACGGGGCTGAAATACGCGATCGGCCTCGCCTTCTGGCTCCTGCACCTCGTTTACTTTTTATTCGCGGGAAGGGGGGCGGATGGAGCTTGAGCAGGTCAGTGCGGAAATCCGCCCTCGCAGCGACTGGGAAGCGGTCGATCTCGGCTTGCAAATGATCCGGGCTCATTTCGGCCCGCTCCTGCGGCTTTGGATCTTTCTCGTCCTTCCGCTTTGGCTGCCCCTGCTGCTCATCGGGAGTTTCGGCGGCTTTTTCTGGGCTCTCTTTCTCATCTGGTGGGTCAAGCCTTTCACCGAGCGCTTCGTCCTCTTCTACCTCAGCCGCGCCCTATTCGGTGAAAAACCAAGCATCCGCGCGATCTGGCGCGAGTTCTTCCCCTTTTGCAAACAATGCCGCTGGCTGCTCCTTTCGGGTCTTCTCCTGAGCCTCAGCGGGGCTTTTTTATGGCGTGGCGAGGATCTCAGCCCGTGGGCCAGTCTCAACGCCCTCGCCATCGTCGCCCTCCTCTTTCTGCGCTCCCGGCCCAACCGCGTTCTTTCCCTGCCCGTGGCCCTGCTCGAAGGCTTGAAGGGCAAAGTCCTCACCCAGCGAGTGCAAGTCCTCTCCCGCCGGGGCAGCACGCCGATTTACCTTATGATCCTGTGTTGCATTGTCGAAATCGGGCTCTTTTTCAACCTCCTCTACCTCGTCGATCTCTTCCTTCCCGCCGTCGCCAGCGAGCGCATCGACGACTTTCTCACTCTTCTTTTCGAGCACGGTCAATGGTCGGATCTCCCGCCCGCTCTGGCCTGGCTGCTCGCTCTCTGCTACCTCCTCGCCCACACCCTCGCCATGTGGTTCTACGTCGGTGGTGGCTTCGCCCTCTACCTCAACGCACGGACCTGGATCGAAGGCTGGGATGTCGAACTTGAATTCCGCCGGCTCGGTCGGCGGCTCCGGCGTGGCGGCGCGGCCTTCCTGCTTCTGCTTAGCGGCATCCTCGCCCTGAGTTCTTCACCGCTGCGTGCGGACGAACGCGTGGACGAGATTCTCGCCAGCGAGGATTTTAAGATCGAAAAACGCGAGCATTCGTTCTGGGTCCCGGAGGGAGGGCGAGAGGGGTGGAATTTGAACTTCGAGGGAGGGTTTTCGCTGATCCAGATCATCGGCGAAGTCTTTTTCTGGATGATGGTCAGCCTGGCCGTCATCGCCTTGATCTGGCTGCTCGTGCGCTACCTCCCGCTCATCCGCGTGCGCGGAGGAAGGAATGGGGGCGCGGAAGCTCGCAAAAAAGGAGTCCAGACGATCCAGGGTCTCAACATCGCGCCCGAATCGCTGCCGGATGACGTTCTTTCCGCCGCGAAAGCCGCCTGGGACCGGGGTGAGCATCGTCTCGCGCTGAGTTTGCTCTACCGGGGTGCCATCAGTGATCTGGCGAGCCGGGAAATCCTCGTGCTGGAGGAAAGTGCGACGGAGGCCGATTGTCTGCGGCAGGTGCGCCGCGAAGCCGGATCGCTCGCCGCGTATTTTGAACTCCTGACCCGTCACTGGGTTGGTCTAGCCTACGGGAAACGACTCCCCGCCGAGGCGGAAATCGAACCCCTCTGGCGTCAGTGGCCTTTCGGATCGACGAGCGGGAAAGGAGGTTCGGCGTGAGATTTTTCTGGCTTTTCGGACTTCTTTTCTTCCTCCTCACCGGCTGCCAGGGGCGCTGGGAAAAGGAGGAAATCGTCCTGGGTTACCGAGGCGAGGCGCGCCTCAACCCCTACCTCGCGGCGCAGCGCTATCTCGCGACGGAGCGCTCCGGTGAAGTGCGGAGCGAACGGAGTTTGCTGGCTTTGGACGAGAGCGTGGAGGTTCTCATCTTGCCTGTGGAATTTCTCAGCACCCGTCTCTCCGGCGAACGCCTCCTGCCGTGGATCGCGGAGGGCGGTCGCCTCGTCCTCCTCATGCAGGGCGGGCTTTCGACCTTCGATGACTTTTCAGAGCACTCGCAGGACTCGGCGGAACATCGGGGCGTCGAGCACCTGGAACTGCCGGGCTTGGATTTTTTAAAGGAGAAGCTGGAGGTCGGCGTGACGGAGGCCGGGACGGAAAGGGCGGAGGAAGTTTCGGTGGCTGACGAGGAAGCGCCGGGCGGCCGGGAATTCACCCTCGTTCATTCGACGGAATTGGGCCCGGAACATCGCTTCGAGGTCGAAGGGAAACTCCGCCTGCGCGATCTTTCGGCCGCGGCAGAGGAAGAGGCGGACGTCGCTCTGCTCCGCAGCTTTTGGGGAGATGGCGAGCTCATCTGGCTGAGCCATGCGCGCCCTTTGCGCTCGGCATATCTCGACCGCGCGGGGCACGCCGAGCTCCTGCGGGCCTTGGCTGGAGAGGACTTTGGCGGCGACCTCCTCTTCGTTTACGGCACGGGGCTCTCGCTTTGGGGGATGTTGATGACGCACGCCTGGCGCGTCCTCCTCGTGCTCGCTCTTTTCCTCCTCCTGCTCTTGTGGAACCACCTTCCGCGCTTCGGACCGTTGATCGAGGAAAGGGAAGGGGAGAACCGCCGCTACGGCGAACAACTCCTCGCTGGCACGCGATTTTTATGGCGGAACAAGCTCATGCCGGAGCTTCTCAAGCGCGTCCGCTCCCGCGCCGTGCCGGAGGGAGAAAAAATCGATCTTTTGGCGCTCAGCCGTGCCAGCGGACTGGCCGAGGAAGAGGTCGCCGCCTGTCTGGAACGCACGGACATCCGCGACGAAGCCACACTCATCCAGCACGTCAGCCAATTGAAACAACTGCAGAAAAAACGCGAATTATGACAGAAGAAGCCGATTATCACAGCCCCGTCGAGTCCCCGGATTTCGAAAAAACCCGTCGACTTGTCGAGTCCCTGCGTCTCAGCTTGAGCGAACTCATCATCGGTCAGGACGAAACGCTGCGTCAGGTCCTCGCCGCGCTTCTCGCCGGTGGCCACATCCTCCTCGAAGGCAAGCCGGGGCTGGGCAAAACGCACATGATCCTCGCTCTTTCCCGCACCTTCGGCGGCGCCTTCGGTCGCATCCAGTTCACCCCCGATCTCATGCCCTCCGATGTCACCGGCTTCACCCTCTTCGACATGAAGAGCCAGCAGTTCGTGACGCGCAAGGGGCCGATTTTCACCAATTTGCTACTCGCTGACGAGATCAACCGCGCGCCCGCCAAAACGCAGGCTGCTTTACTCGAAGTGATGCAGGAACGGCAGGTCACGATCGATGGCGAAAGCCACCGTCTGAGTCCGCCCTTTCTCTGTTTTGCGACCCAAAACCCGATCGAACAGGAGGGGACCTATCCCTTGCCGGAGGCGCAGCTCGACCGCTTTCTCATGAAGGTTCTCATCGATTATCCGGATGAAGCCGACGAAGCCTCGGTCGTCTCGCGCGTGACTGCGGAGGCGGGTGGGCGGGGGCTCGATCCGCGCGAGCTCACCCCCCTGTGCCAACCCGAGGACATTGTTACGGCGCAGGAAATCGCGGCCCGGGTGCAAGTGGTCAAAGAGGTCATCGATTACGCCGTGCGGCTCGTGCGCGCGACGCGGGAATCGAATGGCCTCAGCCTCGGTGCGGGAACGCGCGGCGCGATCAGCCTGATCCAGGTCGCCAAGGCGCACGCCCTTATGGAAGGACGGGACTTTGTCACGCCGGACGATGTCAAATCCGCCGTCTTGCCGGTCCTGCGCCACCGCGTTCAGATCTCGCCGGAACTCGCCATCAGCGGACAGGACGTCGATGAGCTTCTGACGCAAATCGCCTCGCAAGTCGAAGCTCCGCGGCACTAATTTCCCCATCACAACACCATGCCTCTGCGCCCGACCCGATTCTTCCTCCAGCTCCTCTGCGGCTGGCTGGCTTTGGCCGTGGCGGCGGGCTGGTGAGATCGGA
>JBNNED010000251.1:0-2931 GCA_050285825.1 Verrucomicrobiales bacterium
CTGGAAGGCCCGCGCGCGACGGGGAATCTTTCGCGGATCAGCAATATAAACGGGACGTCCGACTTTCAAACTCTCATGCAACCAGGCTGCGAAGTCAACCGGCACCCCTTGGAGATCGCCCACGTGCTCACTCACCCCATCGCCTGTCCATTCGTGCGTGTTCCAGAAATGCGTAAATGCCTCATTATAGCGGATCAACCATGCCCTGTCCGCCCGGTGCGCCCGCCCCAACAAGCCGAGAGCGCGTGTGATCGCCAGATCTCGGTCAGCTCCTAACATCACCCGCGCAAAGCAATACCAGAAATCTTCATCATCCCCTGCCCGACTCACCACTTTCGGCACATCACTCATCACCTTGGTGAAACCCCGGATATGTCGTTCGTCAACTAATAATGTCGTTCATCGGATAATCATAGACCCCACTCCCTCCTACTCACTACAGCGAGTCCAAGCGAGTCAACATCATCGGATAAACACTGGCCCTCAACAACTCACAAAAAAAACTCATGCCCCAAACCTTACCACCATCGTTTCAAAAACTCCCCTGCCTCCTCGCCATCAGTCTCCTGAGCGCCAGCTACGCCAGCGCAACAGTTTTGCGCGTCGAAATGCGTCAATACGACTACACCCCGGTAGCCATCGGCGGCTATGTCGATACCGTGGCAAACACCTTCACGATTGACACCTGGAATCTCAACACGCAGCTCGACATCCCCGCCACCCTGCCTCTTCCCTTACAAGCCTATGAAATTGGAACCGGGATCACGGCCTATGACATTCCCGATCACTGGGACGGCAGCGCCGGGGGCGCTTTTGGCTTCGGAGTCACCTGGGGTTTCTCCTCCGCAGTCCCAAACAACGGCATCGACTGGACGCACAATGACACCAACCTCAGCACCAGTTATGGCTTCGGCATCGGCGCGTCCCTCGCCTCAGGCAACATCGTCAACTGGGGAACTTCTGGCATTTGGGGTTACCACTTCGTGCCCTTCCGCACAAGCGGATCCAGCGCCTCGCTCGGCCTGTCACATGTTGATGTCCAAGTGATTCCAGAGCCATCCGCCTCTCTGCTCTCACTTCTCGCCATCATGCCCGCCGCCTTCCTGCGCCGCCGCCCCTCCTCCTCGCGCAAAAACGATTGACCAAGCTCGCGTAGATCGCCTTCATTCCCTCTATGCCCAAACGCGTCCTCTTCGTCTGCCTTGGTAATATCTGCCGCTCACCCGCTGCCGACATCGTCTTTCGGGAGCTCGTGAAAAAGCGTGGTCTCGCAGGCCTTTCCTGCGACAGCGCGGGCACGAGCAACTACCACCCCGGCAAAAAGCCCGATGCACGCATGTCGGCCACTTTGGAAAAACGTGGCTACCCGATCGTCGGCACCGCCCGCCAGATCACGCGGGCCGACCTTGATGAGTTCGACCTCATCCTCACCATGGACGACGAAAATCTCCACAATGTCCGCAAGCTGGCGCGCACGGAAGCCCAGAAAGAACGCATCAGGCCCTTCACCGATTTCTGCACGCGACACAGCCAGAAAGAAGTCCCGGACCCCTACTACGGCGGTCAAGACGGCTTCGAACTCGTCGCCGACCTCATCGAAGATGGCTGCGAGGGCTTGTTGAACGACCTGGTCACGAGCTGAGCATCCCCCTCCTCACGAGAGAAAACGCGCGTTCCGGGCACATTCCGGACATAGGCCCAGAACCAGCTTAACAGAACGCCGAGTCGGCTGCGAAAATCCACCAGCACCATGACGTGGACGAAGAGCCAGAGCAACCAAGCGAGTTTTCCCTGCCCGCTCCACGAGCCGATCTGGGCGACCGCGCCGCCCTTGCTCACGACGGCCATATTTCCTTTGTCTTGATATTCAAACGCTTCCGAGCGCTGCGTCCTCCAGTCGCGTGTCATGAGGAGATCAGCGACAAACTCCCCTTGCTGGACTGCGGCGGGCGCCACCCCCGGAACCGGCGTCCCATCAGCTTGCTGAACCAAAGCGGCGTCTCCAATGACAAAAACTTCAGGAAAACCAGGGACCGAGAGATCATTTTCTACCGGCACCCGCGTGCCCCGACCCAGCTCCACGCCGAGCTGACGCACCAGAGGGTTCGCCTCGACTCCCGCCGTCCAGATGATCGTCCCCGCATGGAAGCAAGTGCCATCCGCCAGACTCACGCGCCCGGCGGAAATCTCCTTCACCATCGCTCCCGTGCGCACCTCGACGCCTAGTGAACGCAGGCGCTCTTCGGTATAGGCCGATTGCGCAGCGTCGAAGCCGCCCAAGACGCGATCCATGCCTTCCAGCAGAACGATGCGTTGCTTGCGGGGATCAAAGCGCTGGTAGTTTTTCGCCATATTGCGCTTTAAAAGATCGGAAAAAGCCCCCGCCAGCTCGACTCCCGTCGGCCCGCCACCCACGATCACGACCGAGCTCAAGGCCTCCCGCTCGCTCTCTGCCACCAGATCGGCCCGCTCCAGTTTTTGCAGGACTGACTTTCGAATGGCAAGGGCATCCGCCAGCGACTTGAGAACGTGGACGTGCTCCGCCCAATGGTCGTTGCCGAAAAAACTACTCCGCGCGCCAGTCGCCAACACGAGCGCATCGTAAGAGAGTTCGCGACCCGACTCCGTCCGCAGAAGCTTCTCCTTCGGGTCGATTCCGCAAACTTCCTCACACTGCACATCCACCCCACCCTCCCGCGCGAAAAGGCCACGCAACGAGCGGGCAATATCAGGCGAAGCCAAGGTCGAGGTCGCCACTTGGTAAAGCAGCGGCTGAAACAAATGGTGATTCTCTCGGTCGATCAAAATCACCTCGATGGCGTCCCGGCGGGCCAGTTTCCGGGCGCAGGCCAAGCCCCCAAAACCACCACCCACGACCACGACCCGCCGTTTCTTTTTCCGAGCTTTCTCCTCGATCATAAATCAACCGAC
>JBNNED010000252.1:0-4580 GCA_050285825.1 Verrucomicrobiales bacterium
TCGCAGAAGCCGAGGACTTGGTCGCCCAGGCAATGGCCGTCTTTCATGACGATGAGGCGCTCGTTGCGCAGATCGCGGGTGTGGATCGCTTTTTTCCGGCTCAGCGGGTGGTCGGCGGGGAGGGCGAGGAGGAGGTCTTCGTCGAAGAGGTGGTGGGTTTGGAAGCGGGGGTCGCCGAGGGGGAGGCTGGTCAGGGCGAAATCGATGTCGCAGGCGAGGAGTTTTTCGAGGAGCTGGCCGGTGGTGTCTTCGTCGAGGACGATTTCGAGTCCGGGGTAGTTGCGGGCGAAATTTTTGATGACGTCGGGGAGGAGGTAGGGGGCGATGGTGGGGAGGACGCCGAGGCGGATTTTTCCGCGGAGGAGTTCGGTGGCGTCGCGGGCTTCCCGACTGGCGGTATCGACTTCATCGAGGATGCGGGTGGCGCGGGGCAGGAGGGCTTCGCCGTGGGGGGTGAGGCTGCTGTGGCGTTTATTCCGGTCGAAGAGGCGGACGCCGAGTTCGTCTTCCAGTTTCGCGATTTGTTGGCTGAGAGAGGGTTGCGAGACGTGGCATTGCTCGGCGGCGCGGGAGAAGTTGCCGGTGCGGGCGACGGCGAGAAAGTAGCGGAGTTGGTGGAGTTCCATAGTCAGGGACTATGGTTACGACAGGAACAAGATATTTCAAGGATGAATCGAACTTGTTATGATCGGGGGCGAACCGAAAGGAAATCAGATGTCGGACTTATCTCATACGCAAACCACGACGGGCGGCAATCCCATTGCCGACAACCAAAACTCACTCTCCGCCGGACCACGCGGCCCCTTGCTTTTGCAGGATTATCAACTGCTCGAGAAGTTGGCGCACCAGAACCGCGAGCGCATTCCGGAGCGCACCGTCCACGCCAAAGGTTCGGGCGCGTTCGGCACGCTGCGCATCACCGAGGACATCACGCGCTTCACGAAGGCGAAGGTCTTTGTGCCGGGCACGGAGACGGAGTGCTTGCTGCGTTTCTCGACGGTGGCGGGCGAGCGGGGGGCGGCGGATGCCGAGCGGGATGTGCGGGGATTCGCCCTGAAATTCTATACGGAGGAGGGCAACTGGGACCTCGTGGGGAACAACACACCGGTCTTTTTCGTGCGTGATCCGGTGAAGTTCCCCGATTTTATTCACACCCAGAAGCGGCACCCGCGCACGCACTTGCGCAGCGCGACGGCGATGTGGGATTTCTGGTCTTTGTCGCCGGAAAGCCTGCACCAGGTGACGATTCTCATGTCGGATCGGGGCTTGCCGAAGAGCCTGCGACACGTCAACGGCTACGGAAGCCACACGTATAGCTTCATCAATGCCGAGAACGAGCGATTCTGGGTCAAGTTCCACTTCAAGACCTTGCAGGGCATTGAAACGATGACGAATGAGGAGGGCGAAGCGGTCATCGCGAAGGACCGGGAGAGCTCACAGCGGGATCTTTACGAGGCCATCGAGGCGGGGAATTTCCCGCAGTGGAAGGTGCAGGTGCAGATCATGCCGGAAATCGAGGCGGAGACTTACCGCTGGAATCCATTCGATCTGACGAAGGTCTGGCCGCACGGGGACTACCCTTGCATCGATGTCGGGGTGCTGGAGCTGAACCGGAATCCGGAAAATTACTTTCAGGAGATGGAGCAATCGGCCTTCAGTCCCTCGAACATCGTGCCGGGCATCGGATTTTCGCCCGACAAGATGTTGCAGGCGCGTATTTTCTCCTATGCGGATGCCCACCGTTACCGCCTGGGCACGCACTACGAGGCGCTGCCGGTCAATCGCCCGAAATCACCGGTCAACACCTACCACGCGGACGGGCCGATGAATTTCATGGAGCCGAAAGCGAGTGATGCTTACTACGAGCCCAATAGCTTCAACGGACCGAGTCAGGACGGGCGCTTTGCCGAGCCGCCCTTACGGATTTCCGGCGATGCGGACCGCTACAATCACCGTGACGGGAATGATGACTACACGCAGCCGGGCGATTTGTTCCGCCTCATGAGCGCGGATCAGCAGGCCCAGCTTTTTGGAAACATCGCGGCCGCTATGGAGGGGGTGCCGGAGGAGATTGTCCAACGACAGCTCGTTCACTTCCACCGCGCCGATCCCGCTTACGCCGAGGGAGTTGCGCAGGCCGTGGGAGTGGAAAACAAAGCCCCGCAGAACGCTTGAAGGAAAGGAGATGATGATGACCGCTGAGGAAGAAGAAAAACGTTACGCCGAGCTGCAGGCGCTGGCTCTGGATTTTGCCCGCGAGGGGGAGACGGAGGAGCTGACGCGCATGCTGGCTCATGGCTTGCCCGCGAATTTGGCCGACGAAAAAGGGCAGAGCCTGCTCATGCTGGCGAGTTACCACGGGCATTTGGAAACTTGCCGCAGCCTCCTCGCGCACGGGGCGGAGGTTGATCGCCGTAACGAGCGCGGTCAGACGCCGCTGGGCGGGGTCGCTTTCAAAGGATATGCCGAAATCGCGGAGCTTTTTCTGGCTCACGGCGCGGATGCGGAAGCGGATAACGGGATGGGCATGACGCCGCTCATGCTGGCCGAGCTTTTCGGGCGACTCGACGTCGCGCGGGTCTTGCGTCGCCACGGGGCATCGGAAAAATCGCGCAACCGGCTGGGCCTGAGTGCCCGCTGGATCGCCCGCCTGCGCAAAGGCTGGCAGAGACTCCTTGGGGGGAAAAGACACGTGATGTTACCGTAGGGGGTATGGCATCAGGTGTTTTGGCCACTCCGTCGCTCGTCGGCGGAGTGGCTTTTTCGCGCTCTGGCAGGGGGGCTGCTTCGGCCTGACTTGCAAGGAAATGCGAGGCCGTGCTTTACAAGCCGCCCGCGCCTTGTCACGAATAGGAAATTCAGCCGCACGCAATATGCCGAAAGACGAAAGTATCAAAAAAATTCTCGTGATTGGAGCCGGTCCGATCGTGATTGGTCAGGGATGTGAGTTCGACTACTCGGGGACGCAGGCTTGTAAAGCCTTGCGCGAGGAGGGTTATGAGGTCGTTCTCGTCAATTCCAACCCCGCGACGATCATGACCGATCCGGAGTTTGCGGAGCGCACTTACATCGAGCCGATCACGCCCGAGGTCATCGAGAAAATCATCGAGAAAGAGCAGCCTGATGCCCTGTTGCCGACGCTCGGCGGTCAGACCGCGCTTAATGCGGCCATGGATTTGTTCCATTCCGGAGCGCTCGACCGGCTCGGCGTGAAAATGATCGGGGCGAATGCCGATGCCATTGACAAGGGCGAGAACCGCCAGCGTTTCAAGGACGCGATGATCAAGATCGGTCTCGACCTGCCCGTTTCCAAAACGGCGCACAGCATGGAGGAAGCGCGCGAGGTGGCGGCGGAGATTGGCTCCCTGCCGCTGGTCGTGCGACCCGCTTTCACCCTCGGCGGCGCGGGTGGCGGCATCGCTTATAACAAAGATGAGTTCGAGGAAATCGTCAAACGCGGCCTCGATCTCTCGCCCACCACGGAAGTCCTCGTCGAGGAATGCCTGCTGGGCTGGAAGGAATACGAGATGGAAGTCATGCGTGACCACGCCGACAACTGCGTCGTCATTTGCGCCATTGAAAACCTCGATCCCATGGGGGTTCACACCGGTGATTCCATCACGGTGGCGCCCGCGCAGACCCTTTCCGACCGCGAATACCAGATCATGCGCGACGCCTCCTTTGCCGTCATCCGCGAGATCGGTGTGGAGACCGGGGGCTCGAATATCCAGTTCGCCACCGACCCGAAAACGGGCCGCATGATCGTCATCGAGATGAACCCGCGCGTGAGCCGCAGCTCGGCTCTGGCCTCGAAGGCGACCGGCTTCCCGATTGCCAAAATCGCGGCCAAGTTGGCCGTCGGTTACACTCTCGACGAGCTTCCCAACGACATCACGCGCGAGACACCGGCCAGCTTCGAGCCGACCATCGACTACGTGGTGACCAAGGTGCCGCGTTTCACCTTTGAGAAGTTCGGCATGGCGGATCCCGTTCTAACGACCTCGATGAAGTCGGTGGGCGAGGCCATGAGCATCGGTCGCACCTTCAAGGAGAGTCTCCAAAAAGCCCTGCGCTCCCTCGAGACCGGTCGATTCGGCTTCGGCTTCGATAGCAAAGACGCGCAGTCTCCCTCTCAAGAAGACATTGAGCGTAAGTTGATTGTGCCGAACGCGGAGCGCATTTTCTGGCTCAAGGTGGCCTTCGAGCAAGGCTGGAGCGTCGAAGACGTTCACGAGGCCACTCAGATCGACCCGTGGTTCCTCGAGCACATGAAAATCATCGTCGAGGAGGGCAAAGACCTTGCCAATCTCGACCTGCGCCGCGCGAAAAAACTGGGCTTTTCCGATCGCCAGATCGCGGTGGCCCAGGGCAGCACGGAAGCCGAAGTGCGCGAAAAACGCCAGGGGCTCGGGATCAAGCCGACCTACCGCCTGGTCGACACCTGCGCGGCGGAATTCGAGGCCAAAACGCCTTATTATTACTCGACTTATGGCGATGAAAACGAAGCCCGCGAGTCGGATAAGAAGAAAATCGTCATTCTCGGCGGTGGCCCGAACCGCATCGGTCAGGGGATCGAGTTC
>JBNNED010000253.1:0-4901 GCA_050285825.1 Verrucomicrobiales bacterium
CGGACGCCCCCGCCGTTGTGGCTGGCTCGACACCGTCCTCCTGCGCTACTCCGTCATGGTCAACGGCGTCACCGACCTCGCCGTCACCATCCTCGACGGCCTCGACGAGCGCGAAAGCCTGAAAATCTGCGTCGGCTATGAAATCGACGGCCACATCCACGAATACCCACCCGCCGACCGCGCCGCCTGGAACCGCGCCAAGCCCGTCTACCAGGAACTTCCCGGCTGGCAAAGCGACACCTCAGCCTGCCGCAGCTACGCCGAACTCCCTGAAAACGCCCGCGTTTACCTCGACCGCATCGCCGAGCTCGTCGAAGCCCCCGTCTCCTTCGTCGGCAACGGCCCCGGCCGCGAACAAACCTTGGTCGTAGAGTAAAAAGTAGCAGGGACGTCTCGTCCCTGTCTGTCCGTCCCAATCTCTCCCGCAGCGTACTAACGGCTCGAAAAACCAAAGCACCAAAAACTCAAAAACCAAAGGAGCCAAGCGCTCCTTTTTTTGTATCCACCGTCTTCCAGCCACGATTTTTTACCCAAAAACTCGTCTCTTTCGTTAAAGGTACTTCCGCGTTTTGAATCCGAACTCGCAGCTACCGAGAGACTCATCACAATCACTCACCCAACCTCCCCTCATCCGGGAATCACCTGAATTTTAGCGTTCTTTGCGTATTTCGCGGTTCTCAAAAAATGATTCGTTGAATTCGTTAGATTCGCGGTTTCATCCTTACCTGGAGACACCTCCGGTCATCTCCGACCCCAAACACGGGCGAGACGCCCGTGCCACTGATCATTTCCGAGAAAATTCTCAACCCGCAGCCAGCTCCGCCTCGATGTCTTCCATGACGTCGAGCTCGGGCTTGAAATCGGCCGCATGGTAGGAACTCCGCACCAGTGGTCCGCTGGCGACGTGACGGAAACCTTTCGCGAGCGCGATTTCCTTCCATTCCGCGAATTTTTCCGGCGTGACATACTCGACCACCGGCAAGTGCATGGGCGTCGGGCGCAAGTACTGCCCGAGCGTGAGAACCGTGACATCCGCCGCCCGCAAGTCGTCCAATGCCTGGTCGATTTCCTCCGGACGTTCGCCCAAACCGAGCATGATCCCGCTCTTCGTGGCCACTTTTCCGCCGACCATCTCCTTGGCTTTCTTCAAAACCGCGAGCGAGCGGTGGTATTTGGCGCGACTCCGCACCAGCGGCGTCAGGCGTTCCACCGTTTCCAGGTTGTGATTGAAAATGTGCGGTCGCGCTTTCATGACCAGCTCCAGCGCCCAGTCACGGTCGTTGAAATCCGGAACCAGCACCTCGATGACAATCCCGGGATTGGTCGTCCGCACGGCCTCGATCGTTTGCTGGAAATGCTCCGCCCCACCGTCCTTGAGGTCGTCCCGAGCCACGGCCGTGATCACGACGTGATTCAGTCCCATGCGCTTCGTGGCCTCCGCCACCCGCTCAGGCTCATCGACTTCCAAGGCGTCGGGCTTCGCCGTCTTCACCGCGCAGAATCCGCAGGCCCGCGTGCATTTTTCGCCCGCGATCATGAAGGTTGCGGTCCCCTGCCCCCAGCACTCCCAGCGGTTCGGGCACTGGGCCTCTTCACAGACCGTGACCAGATTCAGGTCGTTGATCATCGATTTCGTGTCCCAGAACACCGGATTATTCGGCAGGCGCACCTTGATCCAATCCGGCTTTTTATCCCGGTGGAGGCTCGCATCCATCTTCATCCGTGGGCCGTGACATCCGCTCATGCGCGCAGCCTAACGCTCATCCCCGAGACTTCAACCCCATCTTTTTCTAATTCCACCTTCCTCTCACGAAAGATGGGCCTCGGCCCGTCGAGCCTCCAGGGTTCCCTTCGTCACTCCCAAGCGGGCGATCAGGCCCAGATCTTTCACCAGCGTGCCCGCCCCTATTTGACCGTCCAGGAGAGAGCGGTAAAGGCGCACCAGGCGCGCGCTTTCCGTCGCCGACTCCTTCAGCAGCTCGATGCGGAAGCGCTGCAAGCCGAGACCACGCAGGCTTTCCAGCTCCGCCGCCCCCGTCTGCGCCCGTCCGTTGAAGAGCGTATTCCGGCAACCCACGTCCGCGCTCAAAGTGTGGAGTTGACCCACGCGGTCGCGCAGTTGCACCTCGTGTTTTTCGCAGGGGCGCCCGCAGTTTTTATAACTCGTCCCCTCGCTCATGAAGGTGCAGAACACGCAGTGCTCCATATGAAACATGGGCATGTGCTGGTGCAGGGTCAGCTCGAACCACTCCGGCGGCGTCGTGCGTAGCAAGTCGCTCACCTGTTCCAAATTCAGATCGTAGGAAACCGTGAGATTCTCGAAGCCCCCTTCCTCCATGAGCAGCCGCGCCGTGACCGGATTGGCCACATTGAGCGAGAAATCGCCGACCCGTCGCAGCCCGAATTCCCGAAAATGACTGATCGCTCCGAGATTACGCAGTAAGACGCCATCGGGCGCACATTTTTCAATCAACTTGAAATACCCTTCCTCCCGTGGCTTCTGAATGCGGGGCGTCGCCAGGAAAATCTCCTGCCCGGCCTCGCGCACCCGCGCCACGGCTTCCCGATATTGCCGCAGATCTTCGAAATCGGCGTAAAGAACCTCCGCCCCCGCCTCCAGCGCCCCCTCCAACTGCACGAGCGAGCGACACAAGACCCGCAATTCGCTCTTCGCCGCCGCAGACTCACTGCTTTTCGCCAGATCCGGCAGGCAACGCGCCAAGACCTCTTTCCCCACTCTCACTTCCGGCTCCCGCTCCAGCCCGGCCAAGAGCTTGCGCCGCAAGCGGTTGAGTTCCCCCGGCGGAATCATCAATTCCCCCTCCAAAGCCATCTCCAGCGTCCCGAGCGTGAAAGCCGTGCCACCCAGTCGACCCAACTTATCGCGAAGCAAGACCTCGTCCAAGGGCCTCCGGCTCGCCTCCGCCAGTAAAATCTCGCTCGCCACCCGACAGCCGCGCGCTTCCAAGACGAGCGCTTCCCCGGCCCGACCGCTCACTTTCACGTCGAGCCGCTCGCCGCCTTCTGTGAGTCGCCCGCCTTTCCAGCTCCGGCGCACCTCGGCTTCGAGTTTCGGGTCCGCCGTCTTCCACAAACCCATCCCCGGACTCACCCGCTCCCAGTCGATGCGCGCGCGACGATCAAAAAACAAGCGCCGTCCCTCGACTTTCCAGACCATGCCGCCCTGCTCCTCGTTCCGATCCTCGCCGGCATCGATGACAAAGCCGTCGCCCGCCTGCAAGGGCACGCGACTCTCCGCCACTTCGATCCAGCCGGAGGCGCACTCGCTGATCTCACCGACCCAGGCTCCGCGTTTTTTCCCCCACTTGCCGTGCGTCAGGCGCGGGTGGTTCGTCCCCTCCAGCCAACCCGAGCTCAGCCCCCGCGAAAACATCATTTCCAAGGTGTAACGATCCTCCGCCGTCACGACCGCGCCATCCAGGGCCTTGCGATAGACTTTGGTGACGGCCGCAACGTATTCCGGCGATTTCAGGCGACCCTCGATCTTGTAACTTTTCACCCCTGCACGAACCAGATCCGGGATGGCATCGACCGCCGCCAAGTCCTGCGGGCTCAACAAGTAACGCACCTCACCCATCGGCACCGTTTCGCCATCCACAACGAGCTCGTAGGGCATGCGACAGGCCTGCGCGCACTCGCCCCGGTTCGCCGAACGCTGGCCGAGACTCTCCGAGGTCAGGCACTGGCCGGAATAGGCCACGCACAGGGCTCCGTGAACGAAAACTTCCAGCGGCACGGGAGAGTTCCGCCGCACGCGCGCGATCTCCTCCACGCTCATCTCCCGCGCCAGCACGGCCCGGTCGAGCCGGAGGAAACGACTGACAAAATCCAGCCCTTCCGGCGAGGTCAGCGTCATCTGCGTCGAGGCGTGGATCTCCATTTCCGGCGCGATTTCCTGCATGAGCCGCGCCAGACCAAGATCCTGCACGATCACGGCATCGACCCCCGCCCGCGCCATCGCCTTGACCTGCGCCGCCGCCCCTTCCAGCTCACGCGGGAAAACGAGGGTGTTCATCGTGACGAAGCCCTTGACTCCGTGCCGATGGAGAAAGTCCATGAGCTCGGGCAAGTCCTCCTCGGTGAAGTTGTCCGCCCGCATGCGCGCATTGAACTTCGGGAGCCCGAAAAAAATGGCGTCCGCTCCGTTCGCCACCGCCGCCCGCGCACAATCCCAGTTGCCCGCCGGAGCGAGAAGCTCGGGGTCACTCTCTGCGTAAGACGACTCGTTCACGGTCACAGGATGCCTCAAGATCGGCGCGGGAGCAATGCCCATTCACCGGCTCTGGCGCGCGGCTTTGATCGTGTTTTTCATCAACAGGGCGATCGTCATCGGCCCGACACCGCCCGGAACCGGCGTGATGGCGTGGCATTTTTCCGCCACTTCCTCGTAAGCGACGTCGCCGCAGAGCCGGTAGCCGCTCTTTTTCGAGGCGTCCTCGACGCGGTTGATCCCGACATCGATCACGGTCGCGCCTTCTTTGACGAAATCCGCCGTGACAAACTCCGGCTTGCCGATCGCTGCCACCACGATGTCGGCCCGACGACAGACCGCCGCAAGGTCTTTCGTGCGCGAGTGCGCCACCGTGACCGTGGCATTTCCGCCCCGCCCCATGAGCAGGAGCGCCATCGGTTTGCCCACGATCATGCTGCGACCGATGACCACGGCCTCCGCGCCACTCGTTTCGACGCCCGCCGCTTCCAGCAAGCGCATGCAGCCCGCGGGCGTGCAGGGAACAAAGCCCGATTCGTCTTCCAGGGCCAGCTTGGCGACGTTTTCCGGATGAAAGCCGTCGACATCCTTGCGGGGGTCGATGGCGCGCACGATCGCCTCTTCGTCAATCTGCGGAGGCGGCGGCGATTGGACGAGAATGCCGTGAATG
>JBNNED010000254.1:0-3563 GCA_050285825.1 Verrucomicrobiales bacterium
AATAATCCTTTCAGAAAACCCGTCTCTATGTTAGCCGCCGCGACTTGTGTGTGTGATTGCGACGGCCCAACCCGAAAAAACAAAAAAATGACGACGCAAAAAAAAGCGACCCCTCCACCGGTCGCCTCGGAAGTCGAACTCCTGGACAGCTGGGATCCCCGCGTGCTGCGCGCTCTCATCGAGCGGAAATCGCGCGAAGGCCGGAGCCCCGCCTTTCTCTTCCTCGGGAAGAAAGAAGCGGCTCTCCTGCGCCAACATCTCGCCGCCAGCTTCGGCGATGAGTCGGTCACCTCGCTCAAAGACCTCTATTACATGGGCTTGGAAGTGATCGAACTCGAAATGGAGAGTTTTCTCCGCACCGCTGGGATGAAGCGCCTCCGCAGCTTCCAAGAGCGGGAGGGTCGCAAGCCTAAAAAAAGCGACATTTACAGCGGGTCGCTGTGGAGCTTCGATCTGTAAGTGACACAGCCAGAACAGATCACAAGACCGGAGTTGCCCGCCAACTCCGGTTTTTTCTTTTGACGCTTGGTGAAATCAGGTTTAAGGGTTGCGTATGACACACACAGCTCTCGTCTCTTTGTCAGCCCTTGCTTTGGCCTCCTCGGCCGGTGCCGCCAGCCTCATCACCAACGGCTCGCTTGATGCCTGGAGTGGCGGTGCCCCCGATGGCTGGGCCGCCCGCGATGACGTGGGTTTGGTGCAGGTTTCCGACCTCGGCGGTGGTTCGGGATCGGCGGCACAGCTGACGGCCACCTCCGGAACCGGCGTAGGTCCTCACCTTGAGCCGACTCTCTCCGGCAGCGCCGCAGATCAGCTCTACCTTCAGTTTGATTTCCAACAACTCACGACTGGCACGGACAAGGCTGGTGGTCGGCTGATGAATCTGACCCTGCGAAACGCGTCGACGAGCCTCTTCAACATCCGGGTGAATCATAACGGTACAGACAATGGTCTGGTCGAAATCTATGATGGCAGCACTTGGCAAAATCTCGGCCTCAACCAGACGGAGCTCATCGACCAAGCTTCGGTTTACCAACTTTCCCTCGATTTTGATCTCACGGTCGGCACCTATGACTTGGAGATCCTGAACCTGAGCAACAGCACTTCCGCCGCTAGCGCCACGGGACTCAACTGGTTCCAATCAGGAGGCGGCACCGCGGCCATCAGCGAAGTGCGCTTCGAACGGGGACGCTCCGTAGCCGACTGGGTCGTGGATAATGTCACCATCGATGCCGTCCCGGAGCCGACAAGCGCTTTCCTCCTCGCCGGCAGCCTGCTACCCCTCGCCCTCAAACGCCGACGCAGCGGAGCGGGGGAGTGAGCCGCAAGAAGAGGTGAGCAATTGATCAGTCCCGTTCAAGTCCGCGGCTGCGGGGAACCACCGAGCGCCCTGATGCGCGCTTCGTAGCCTCGGATCTTCGAGTTCCATTTTTGGTTCGTATTGAGTAGGGACTTGATTTCCCGCTGCGCCTTGGCCGCGCTCGAGAGGTGGGAGGAGATGTTTCCCCGGGCACGGGCGCGGGCGTGCAGGTCCTGATAGCGGCTCACTTCATTGCGCAGATGCTCGATTTTCAACTCGTTCTGCTCGATCTGGCGGTAGCAAGCGGTGATCGCATCGTGGAGGCTGGCGATCTCGCCTTTGGCGCGCTGCTTGGATCGGGCCGCCTCTTTCACCTCGTCATCTTCCATCTTGCGGCTGATGCGTTGAGTCCGTTTTTTCTCCCACTCGGCCAATTTTTTCTTCATCGCCTCAGCTTGGGCGTCATCAAACTGGAAACGGTCCTGTAAGTCCGCCGGCAAGTCGCGGTAGGGAATCGATTTCGGCCCCGTGCTCAGCATGATGCGCATTTCCATGTCAGTGATGGCGCGGATTTCGGCTTTGCGGTAGCGATCGTCGAAATTCTTGGACAAATCGTGGACCTCCCCGATGGCACCTTCGCGCTCATTTTTGCGGTAACGGTTTTTGTAGTCCTCCCAGTTTTTGACCTGCTTTTCCAACAAACCCTGCGCTTCATCACGCTCCTTCACAGCAGCGGCCAAGTCCTTGACCAAGTGCATGACCTGGGCCGCTTTTTCATCTTTCTCCGCCGCCTGGCTGGCAAAGGTGGTCTGCTCTTCCTGCCAGGCGGTTTCCGCGACAATGTCCTTTTCCAGGCGTGTGATTTCCTCACGGTTCTTCCTGATTTCCGTCTCAATCGACGGACCTTGCTCCTCCAAGCCCTGGTAAACGAGGGCGGCGAGGCCGGAAAACGCAAGAAAGACAAACATGGCAATGCCGATGCCCGAGATGCCCAAAGCACCTTCCGAACCAAATGGATCACGTAAAAAGCTCATTAGTTTGATTTTCAGTTAAAGTTTCGAATTGGATAATCCCGGCGGTATTGCTCGCTTTTTTCCTTCACTGCGATCTCTTCCTGCAGTAACTCCGCAGCCTCCGCCCGCAGGGTCTCAGCCTCGGCCTGAAGCTTCTCCGCCTGCTCGTCCAAGGACTGCAAATCACTCTTGATATCCCGAAATTCCTCGCTTGCACGGGCCTCACGCAGCTTTTTGAAAGTCTCGCCGAGCTCCTGAATTTTGGCCTGCTGGGCGGCGCGCTCGGCTACCAAGGCCTTGTCCTCGCACGAGGTTAAAAGGAGGGGGAAAATAGCCAGCAGCGGGTAGCGGCAGGCGGGGGGATGTACGCTTGTTTTCACGCGCTGACGTTAGTTAACTTTGACGACTAGCGTCAAACTTTTTCGGTGATTTTTTCGTTACTTTATTTTTTGTCGTTACATCTTACTAATGTTCAATAGATTAGACTTATTTCGCATGGCTAGCAAGAACTCCCAGCGACCCCTCGATTTCTGAAGCAAGTCCCCATTAAATATGCATTTGCTCCTGAGCCAATCTCCCGCTAGCTTCTCCGCATGTTGAAAAAATCCCTATTGTTGTTGGCCTGCCTGCTGCCCCTTTCTTTCGCCACCGCTGAAGACGAAAGCGGCTTCACCGACATCACCCCGGACGAAAAGATGACGGGCTGGAAAATCGTCGGCGGCAACGGCCAATACAAGGTCGAGAACGGCGAAGTCATCGGCTTCGGCGAGAATATCAAAGGCAACACCTTCCTCATTTCCGAGAAGAACTACGGGGATTTCGATTTCCGTTTCGAGATGAAATTCGACACTCTCGCGGGCAACTCGGGAATGATGTTCCGCGCCGCGCAGAAAGAGTCGGAGAAAGGTAACGGGCGCGTTTTCGGCTACCAGTGTGAGCACGACAACGGCTTGAAGCGCTCCTGGACGGCCGGCCTCTTCGATGAAGCCCGCCGCGGCTGGCTCTTCCCCTCGAAAGCAGACAAAGAGCAAAGCAAAGCCTTCACTGAGCAAGGACAGAAAATCTTCAAGTCCGACGACTGGAACGAGATCCGCATCCTCGCCGAGGGCAATCACATCCAAATCTGGCTCAACGGCGAAAAGCGCGTTGATTTCAAAGACACGGACGAGAAGAACACGGATTTGGAAGGCTTTTTCGGCATGCAAGTCCACGGCGGCAAGAAATGCGACGTCCGCTGGCGCAAGCTGCGC
>JBNNED010000255.1:0-2606 GCA_050285825.1 Verrucomicrobiales bacterium
GACAAAGCCTTCCTTGTCGATCGCCCCGAGCTCTTCAACGAGTTTCTCGACGCCCTCGCCCCGGAAATCCTCACCATGCAGGATCTTCTCGACGCCCTCGCCAAACGCCACGAGGACTTCCACGCCGCCGGTTGCCGCCTCTCCGATCACGGGATGAAATACGCCCTCGACGCCCCCTGTAGCCAGGCCGAGGCCGATGGCATCCTCCAGCGCGCCCGCTCCGGCCAAGCCGCCAGTCAGTCCGAAACCGACGCCTTCGGCGCCCTCATCATGCTCCACGTCGGCCGCTGGAACGCCGCCAAAGACTGGACGATGCAACTCCACCTCGCCCCCGTCCGCAACCCCAACACCCGCCTCTTCAAACAACTCGGACCCGACAGCGGCTTCGACACCATTGGCGACTGGCCCCAGGGCGAACGCGTCCTGCGTTTTCTCGACTCCCTCGCCGTCGACCGGCAACTTCCCAAAACCATCCTCTACAACCTCAACCCGCGCGACAACGCCGTCCTCGCCGCCGCCTGCGGGAGCTTCCAGGAAGCGCCCGTCCCCGGCAAAGTCCAGTTCGGCTCCGGTTGGTGGTTCAACGACACCCTCCAGGGCATGGAAGACCAAATCAACACCCTCTCTTCCATCGGCCTCCTCGCCCACTTCGTCGGCATGCTCACCGATTCCCGCTCCTTCCTCTCCTTCCCGCGCCACGAGTACTTCCGCCGCCTCCTCTGCAACATCATCGGTCAAGACGCCGAAGACGGCAAAATCCCCCGCGATGAAGCCCTGCTCGCCCCCCTCGTCCGCGGCATCTGCTACGAGAACGCGAAAAATTACTTCGCCTTCCCCCACCACACCCGCTAAGGAACGGCCAGCGACCGGGGAGCCACGAACTCCCCCCCGCCAACCGGCCCTCCCCGTCACCCGACCGCCATGAGAAAAGAAGAACTCCAGGACTTTGTCAAAACCCGCCCCCCCCTCTTCTGGTGGCTTCTTCTCAACATCCTCGCCATCACCTTCGCCATCTCCTCCTGGGTCGTCTGCCTCAACCTCTTCCGCGATCCCACCCACCCGCTGAGCTACGAACTCATGTTCAAAGTCAAGCGCGTCCCCGAGCTCGAGGCCTACCACGAGCGCACCCTGCCCCGGGGCGTCAAAACCGCCGACCCCGTGGAACTCGACGCCCTTCTGCGCAAACTCACCCCCGAACAGCGCGCCGCTTTTAACAACGACATCCTGCGCGAATACCTCACCAACTACAAACGCAGCGAGCTCCTCACCTACATCGAAGGTTCCTTCCGCATCGAAAGCCTCCGCCCTCTCACCGCCGACGACTTCCTGCCCTCCGGCCTCCTCCTCCATTGCCAGGCCGTGATCAAAGCCGAAAGCACCGGCCAGCCCCTCCCCTACCCCGTCACCCTCGCCCTCTACCTCCCCGCCAACGAGTTCCCCGCCGACGCATTTTCACCCGGCGATCTCATCGAATTGAATAAAAAAGGCCACGGCGTCGCTCTCATCCATGTGAGCATCGAAGAAAATAGCGACGGCGACTCCCTCGCCCTCAGCGCCGTCCACCTCCGCGCCGGTCAATTCGCCTCCCCCGAAGACCGCCCGCCCCTGCGCATCACCCCCCCGCTCAAAGCCAATCCCAAAGCCCCCTTCCCCCCGCGCTAAAACCGCCACCGAGTCCATCGCATGTCCTGGGAAGACAACGACCATCAATACCGCCGCCACCGCTTCCGCCGGTATCTGCGTCGCAGTGTCGTCTGGGCCTTCCGCCTCTGCCTCATCCTCCTCATCCCCCTCCTCTGCCTCTGCGCCTGGTATTTCTACCTCAGCGCCCAATACGACCTCTCCCAGGTCGCCTCCATGCCCGAGCGCTCCGTCCTTCTCGACCGCCGAGGCAATGAAATCGCCACCATCCACGGCTCGAACCGGCGCCTCCTCACCCGCGAGCAAATCCCCCCCTTTCTTGTCGAAGCCCTCTACGCCCGGGAAGACGCCAGCTTCCCCGATCACCCCGGCATCGACGTCCGTGGTCTCGCCCGCGCTACCGTCCGGAACCTCGTCGACCGCGATTTCACCCAGGGAGCCTCCACGCTCACGATGCAACTCGCCCGGAATTCCTTCGAGCTCCGCGCCATGTCCCTCCACCGCAAATTTCTCGAAATCGCCCTCACCCTGCGCATCGAACACCGCTACTCGAAAGATGAAATCCTCACCCACTACCTGAACCGCATCTACTTCGGCTCCGGCGCCCACGGCCTGGGCGAAGCCTCCCTCAACTACTTCGGTCTCCGCCCCGGCCAACTCAACAAACACGAAAGCGCCCTCCTCGTCGGCATCATCCGCGGCCCCCACGCCTTCAGCCCCTTCCGCCACGAAGAACTCGCCCGCGCCCAGGCCCGCGAAGTCCTCGACCGCCTCGTCGCCACCCGGCAAATGCGCCCCGGCGAACGCGACCTCATCCTCCAACAACCCCTCCGCCTCCTCTCCCGTAAAAACCGCCCCTCCCGCTCCTCTCACATCACGGCTGCCGTCGACCGCCACCTCGACGTCATCCTCGACGAACACCAAATCGCTTCCGGCGGCCTCCACATCCACACCACCATCAACCA
>JBNNED010000256.1:0-9994 GCA_050285825.1 Verrucomicrobiales bacterium
ACCGGCTTTGCCGAAATCGACCTCAAGGTGCGCGGCACGCTGAAGGAGCCCGATTGGAACGGCGCCGCCACCCTGCGTATCGACAACGCCCGCCTCAGCGCCGGCCCGATCAGCGACTTCCGGGATTCGACGATTCGAGCCGATTTCAACCGCCAGAAAGTCACCTTCGGCCCCACCACCCTCAAAGCCGCTGGTGGCGAATTTAAACTCTCTGGCGACATCGCCCTCGCCGAAGAACCGACCTTCGACCTGCGCCTCGTCGCGCAAAACGCCCTCCTCTGGCGAAACGAGATGTTTTCGCTCCGCTCCGACGCCAATCTCAGCTTCACCGGCCCGCTCTCCGCGACCCGTCTCAGCGGCGAACTGGCCCTCGTCGAGTCCCTCGTTTACAAAGACATCGAGATCCTTCCCACCAAGCTCGATAACAACGGCACCCCCGCCGCCAGCCTGCCCAGCTTCGACACCGGCGGCCCCTTCTCGACCGGCCTCGCGCCGCCCTGGGGCGATTGCCAGCTCGACGTCCGCCTCCGCACGAAAGACCCCATTCTCGTCCGTGGCAACATCGCCCGTGGCCAGATCACCGGAGACACCCGCATCGGCGGCACCCTCGCCGTTCCCCGCGCCAGTGGCAAGGTCACCGTTGAAGAGCTCACCGCCTCCCTTCCCTTCAGCAAACTCACCATTTCCCGAGGCACCATCACCCTCCGCCCCGAGGCCCTCACCGATCCCTTCATCAATCTGCGCGGCACCTCCCGCATCGATCCCTACGACCTCCAACTCTACCTCAGCGGCTCCGTTTCCAATCCCCAAACCTCCTTCTCCTCCTCGCCTCCGCTTCCCGAACACGAGATCATGACCCTCATCGCCACCGGCTCCACCACTTCCGACCTCGAAGACCAGTCGCTCGCCTCGCAAAAAGCCCTCCAATACCTCATCGAAGGTCTCCGCCGCCGCTACGCCGATCCCGACAGCAACAACCCCTTCCAGCGCCTCCTCCGCAACGCCGACCAAATCGAGCTCAATCTCGGCGAATCCGACCTCCTCTCGGGCCGTCGTTTCACCTCCGCCTCCGTCGAACTCACCGAGCGCATTGGCTTCACCGCCGCCATGGATGACAAAGGCTCCCGGGGCACCTTCTCCTACTCCTTCCGCTTCAAATGACCCTCCGCCCCACCAGCACAGCCTCACCGGAACGCGGACGCCACCTCACCCACGCCCGCCAACTGGAACGCGGACTTCAGCTTCCCCGTTTCCACCGCAGACTGGAACGCGGACTTCAGTCCGCCCCCGCCATCTCCGCCTCCCCGCTCCTTTCCCTTCTCCTCATCCTCTTCAGCCTCCCCCTTTCCGCCGCCACCATCGACATCCAGGGTCTCCGCAGCTTCCCCGCCGCAAAGATTCTGGAAGAAAATGCCGGTCGCCTCGAATTCATCCGCAAACGTCCCGCCACCTCCTCCCGCGCCGACGACGCCGCCTTTCTCATCGAGCAGCACCTCCGCGAGCGCGGCCTCCCGGACGCCATGGTCGACTGGTCACTCCCCGGCAACAACCGCATCCTCCTCAGCGTCGACGAAGGTCCGCCCCGCTACCTCGGCGAGGTCACTTTAAAAACCCCGGACCTTCCCGTTTCCGAAGAAGAACTCATCGCCCAATTCCGCTCGCCTTCCGAAAAAATGGACGAGGGCGATAGCTCGAAAACGCCCTTTCTACCCGACAACATCCCGACCGGCACCCGGCAAGCCATCACTTACCTCCACTCGCTCGGCTACTGGGACGCCACCGCCGTGGCCACCCCCACCGCCCCCGACCGCCAAGGCGTGATCGACATCACCCTCCAGCTCAAACCCGGGCCGCTTTACAAACTCGCCGCCCCACGCCTCGTCGCCCCGCGACCGCCCGCCGCCTCCATTCGCGCCAAAATCGCGGCCACCGCCGGGCTTCCCGCCAGCAGTGAAAACATTTCCAAAATCCGCCAAACCCTCGTCTCCTACTACACCGGTATCGGATACCGCGAAGCGACCTTCCAGCTCTCCCGCAAAGACGAAAACGCCCTCACCACCCTCACTCTGACCATCCAGCCCGGCGAAAAATTCCGCCTGCGCGAGGTCGGCGTGGCCGGACTTGAAAAAACCCGCCCCGATCGCATCACCAAGCGCTTCGACCACCTCGAAGGCGAAAACTACGACAAGTCGAAACTCTCTGAAATCACCCAGAAACTCGTCGCCACCGGAGCTTTCGAGCGGGCCGAACTCGAAGAAATCCCCACTGGCAACAAAGAAATCGACGTCACCCTCCACCTCACCGAGACCAAAGCCCGCGGCCTCGAATTCAACCTCGGTGCCGGAAGTTACGAAGGTTACATCGTCGGCGCCCGTTACTACGACCGCAACTGGCTCGGGCGACTTTACAACTTCAACGCCGGGGTCGAGTTCACCTCCCTCGGGGTCCTGGGCGAAGTTTACGCCACCGATCCCTTTTTCTACCACAACGACCTCACCTTCACGCCGCGCGCCTACTTCGTGACCCGCGAATACGAGGGCTATTCCAAGCTCGAAGGCGGCCTCGGAGCCGAGCTGACCTGGGACGTCAACAAACACTACGAAATCATCTTCGGCCTCGATAACTTCTTCACCACCGTGCAGTCGGAAGGACTCCCCGACGAGGCGCTCGGGACCACCGACTACCTCGTCACCCAGCTGCGCCTCATCCAGCGCTACGACCGCCGCGACGACCCCGCCATCCCCTCCGATGGCTACTACCTCCAGCTTCAGAACGCCCTCGGCATCGCTCTGGGTGACGAAAGCGTCTCCTTTTTCAAAACCGAAGGCCACGCCAGTTACTATAAGAGCCTCGACGAGAAAAACGCCCTCGCCTTCGCCCTGCGCGGCGGCTTCATCATCCCCACCGGAGACCAGGACCGCCTCCCCATCGACCTCCGCGCCTTCACCGGCGGAGCCAACACCGTGCGCTCCTTCCCCGACCGCGAACTCGGCCCCACCGCCGACGGCTACCCTACCGGTGGCAACGCCTGGTGGGTCGCCAACGCCGAATACCTCCGCCAAATCAAAGGCCCGGTCAAAGCCGTCGCCTTCCTCGACGCCGGCGCTCTCGCCCAGGATTACGCCGAACTTCTCTCCGCCGACATCAAACTCGCCGCCGGCCTCGGCCTGCGCATCGACCTTCCCATCGGCCCCGTCCGCCTCGAATACGGCCGCGCCCTCAACCCCGCCGAGGGAGACCCCGGCGGCACCTTCCACTTCGCCATCGGCACCACTTTTTAACCGCGCGACGACATGCGTGGAACCGACAGGATCACTCTCCGGGGATTGTCGCCAGTAGTTTTTGGAAGGCTGCGTGGACTTCGGCTGGAGCGGTCAGCCTGGGTTCGCTGTATTCCATATCCAAAAAGCCCTTTGTTGTGGAAGTGATCGGGAGACCGGCAATTTTGAGTGCTTCGAGATGATGATAGCGCACCAGGTTTCCACCTGTCTGGTTTTCCCATTCCGGGTCCCAATATTTCTCGCGGATCGTGCGGGTATAAGCGAGCGGGAGTTGATATTTCACAAGCGACACCCCTGGCTTTGCCGGCTTTTGGGGGATCGGAGGGCGGACCGGACGTTCCATCACGGGAAAGAGAATGAGGACAACGGTGCTTTCCGAGTCTTCATCAATGGTTTTGGCCTCCAAAACCTGCCTGTGCCCGTTTTTTAGAGGACCGGCATACCGAAAAACGTAGCCAATTTGGTTTGTTCCATTCTTCTCCAGCTTTTGCTCTCCAGTGATGATGACGGAGGCCAGATCGCCCGTGCGGCTCACTTGGTAGAGGTCACAGGTGATGGAATATTGTGATTTGAGAGGTAAGTCATGTTCAACGAGGGTGCTGCCCTGCACAGAACCGAAGGCTCTATTCGTGGTGATGCCCATGGGGAACTTGCCTTCGGCCAGTCGCTCGCCCCGTCCCGCGAGCCAGTTTTTAGCTTTTTCCTGGGTCTCTTCTCCAGCTCGGCGAAAGGTGGCCAGGTCCTCTTGCGAGATCCGCCGAAATTGATAGCCCAACTGCCCGTTGATTTTAAGCGATGGGTTCATTTTCAGCTCCCCTTCTCGTTCGACTTTGCTGAGCAGAAAAACCGTTTCCTCGGCCTGCTTGCAATAGGCGATGAGGCACCACTCTCCGACTGGCACCTGATTGGCTCCCTGCGCAAAGTGCGAGACCAACTGCTTTTCTTCCGTCAGCTCCACATAGTCTATACTGGCTTCCAAATAGACGAAGCTTGGCGCTGTCGAGTAGAGCGTCACGCCGCTAGAGACCTCACAGCCCAAATCGTAATCATACCCAAAGGGAGCGCTGAATTTACCTACTCTTTCGCTCAATTTCTGATGTCGATAAGGCTGCTTGAGATCGACGGGGTAGGACTTCCGCATCAGGGTTTTCATGACTCCTTTGCTGACAAGCTCATTAACCGTAGCCTCAAAGCGCTCCCGCTCAATATCCGGGCTAGCGAGAGCTCCCATCACCTTTTCGGCCAAGGCGTTGTCCGCATGGAGAGCCCAATGTTCAATCTCCATTCCAACAGCAAGAGAAGCCCCCAAGGCGATCACAAGAGCGGGAAAAATGAGGATTTTGCGGAATCGCGATCGTAGAGAAGACATCGAAAGCCTTCTACAAAGCCAGCATGGTTCTTTCAATCCCAGACTCGTTTAGCTCCCTTTTCCTCCTTGCTTGATCCGTGTCTTCAACAGGCACGCAAGTTATCAAGAAGGCCGCTCACCCCCTGTAAATCGCCATTCTGGCCTTTTCATTTCGCCGTTTTCATTTTTGATCCTCCCATGCTTCACTCGCTTTACGCCCCGGCGCGCGCCGCGCTTTTCCAACTCGACGCCGAAAAGGCCCACCACCTCTCGCTCGCGGGCCTGCGCATGATGGAAAAAACCCACCTGCTCGAAAAGCTCTCCCCCGCCCTGCCCGCCAAGCCCGTCACCCTCGCCGGCCTGCGCTTCCCCAACCCGGTCGGACTCGCCGCCGGACTCGACAAAGAAGCCAACTGCGTGGACGCCCTGGGCCGACTCGGCTTCGGCTTCATCGAAGTCGGCACCCTCACGCCCGTCGGCCAGCCTGGAAACGACAAACCCCGGCTCTTCCGCCTCAAAGAGCACCAGGCGATCATCAACCGCATGGGCTTCAACAACCCCGGCATCGAACAAGGCATCGAAAACCTCAAAAGCGCACGCCATTACCAGGGCATTGTCGGTATCAACATCGGCAAAAACAAAGTCACGCCGAACGAACGGGCGCTCGACGACTACCTCATCGCTTTTGAAAAAGCGTACCCGCACGCCGACTACATCACCGCCAATTTCTCCTCGCCCAACACCCCGGGCCTGCGTGATCTCCAATCCGCTGAAGCAGCCGCGCAGCTCCTCGGGGGCCTGAAGGAGAAGCAGGCCGAGCTGGAGGCCCGTCATGGCAAAAAAGTCCCCCTCGCTTTGAAAGTCGCCCCCGATCTCGATCCCGAGCAAATCAAATCCCTCTCCCGCGTCTTCCGTGAAGGAGGGCTCGATCTCCTCATTGCCACCAACACCACGATCTCGCGGGAAGCCGTTGCCAATCATCCGCTGGCCCGGGAAAGCGGCGGTCTCTCCGGAGCCATCCTCCAGCAAGCCTCGACCGAGGTCATCGCGGCTTTCCATGCCGAACTCGGCGAGAAAGTTCCCCTCATCGGCGTGGGGGGGATTTTCAGCGCGGAGGACGCCCTCGCCAAGCGCGCCGCCGGAGCAAAGCTCGTCCAGCTCTACACCGGCTTCATCTACGAAGGGCCCAAACTCATCCATGAGATCGTGAATAAATGGTGAACTCCCTCCGTTCCACGAAGTAAGCAGGCCTGCGGGCCGCCCTTCAATCAAAACGGAAAGCACCATGAAAACCACCATCCTCGCCCTCGGCAGTCTCCTGGCCGCCCTCTTCGCCTCCAGCTGCGGCACGCAGGGATATGGCATGACCAATCCCTACACCAACCCGAACGCCCCCGCCGCCCATCGCGACGCCCTCACTGGCGGAGCTCTGGGAGCCGTGGCCGGCTATTACCTCGGCAAACAATCCGACCGCCGGGGCGAAGGAGCCGCGCTCGGGGCCGCACTCGGGGCGACCGCCGGTTACCTTGTCGGCCAGCAAAAAGACCGTCAGTGGCAGCAATACCACTACCAAAACCAGCCCCAGCCCTACCAAAGCTACCCGAACCAGGGGCCCTACTACAAGTAAACGGCCTCAAAAAAACTCACCCACCTCAGCTCCGTGCGACCGCCCTCAGTCGCCGGAGCTTTTTTTCGTCCCCTGAGCGCTTCGTCACGAAAATCGCCTTTTCAAGCGCCCCGGCATGAGACACTTTTTCCGCCGTGCCTGAGGACCTGCCATTACTCTTCGAACAATGCCACGAAGCCATTGATCAGCGAGATAGCGCAAAACTCCACGAACTCACCGAGAACCTCCACTACGCCGATCTCGCCGCTCTCTACGAAGACCTCGACGAGGACGAACGCCCCTTTTACCTCGAATCTCTCGGCACCGAACGCTTCACCGACGTCCTTGCCGAACTCCCCAATCTCCTCGTCGGCGAGGCCATCGACCACTTCGAGCCCAGCCAGCAGCGTGAGATTCTCGAGTCCCTGCCGGATGACGACCTCGTCGATGTTCTCCAAGACGTCAACCCGCGCAAACTCGGTTCCTACGTCTCTCTTCTCGACGACGAAGCCCAGGAACACACCCGCGCCCTCCTCCGCTACGGATCGGAAACGGCCGGCGGGCGCATGACCACCCAGGTCGGGAAAATTCAGGCCAAAATGACGGTCAAAGAAGCCATCGAGTCCCTGCGCCCGAACCTGGAATCCACGGAAACTCTCGCCCGCATCTTCGTCGTCGACAAAAAAGACCGCCTCATCGGGCGCGTTCGCCTGCGTGATCTCGCCTTCAACCCTTGGGAGACCCCGATCAAAGACCTGCTCGAAGAAAACGAGCACTCCATCCTCGCCACCGCTGACCAGGAAAAAGCGGCCACCATCATCAAAAAATACGACATGTTCGCCCTCCCCGTCGTCGATGAAGAAAACCGCCTCCTCGGCGTGATCACGCACGATGACGCCATGGAAATTCTCGAAGAGGAATCCACGGAGGACATCGAGAAAATCGCCGGTATCTCGGGTGACCAATCGGAAGAAAGCTATCTCAACACCACCCTCGGTGTCCACTTCCGGCGCCGCGCCGGCTGGCTCACCGGCCTCGCCCTTCTCGCCATCATTTCCGGCTACGTCATGCTGCGTTTCGAGGAGCTCCTCAACAGCGCCTTCCTCCTTTCCCTCTTCCTCCCCATGGTCATCGCGGCTGGCGGAAATACCGGCGGACAAGCCTCCACCATGGTCATCCGCGCCATGGCATTGGGCGAAGTCGACCTCGCCGACCTCCCCCGCATTGCCTGGAAAGAACTCCGCCTCGGACTTCTTCTCGGCTCCTTCCTCGCCTGCGTCCTAGGGGCCGTCATCCTCTTCGTCCTCCCCGCCTTCCAGCCGCCCATGCCGGAAGGCGTTAGCTTCCTACGCTTTGCCACCTCCGTCTCGGTCGCCATGGGCACCCAGGTCGCCACCTCCGCCCTCATCGGAGCCCTCCTCCCCCTCGCCGCCCGCTCGCTCAAACTCGACCCCGCCGTCATCGCCGCTCCCGCCATTACGACCATCGTCGATGCCTCCGGCATGTTCATCTACTTCGCCCTCGCCCGTCTCCTCCTCGGACTGTGAGAAACGCCTAGCTCCAGCTTGGCACCCTCTCTCCCACATAAATCGCCTTCCCCGAAACATCGTTCCTCCCACCCACGTATCACCCAGCCATGAAACACCTGATCCCCGGCCTTCTCGCCCTCCTCACTTTCCTCAGCCCCGCTCTCGCCCACGAGGGACACGAACACGATCATAGCGAAAATCCGGTCGCCACCGAAATGATCACCGCCGCCAACAGCCTTCTCGGCATCCTCAACGACGAGCAAAAAAAAGCCGCTCAGTTCGAGTTCAAGGCCGATGAGCGCGAAAACTGGCACTACGTCCCGCTCGACCGCAAAGGCTTGCGACTCGACACCACCGGCATCGAGGTCCAGCACCTCGCCCGCGCCCTCCTCGCGACCAGCCTGAGTCACAAAGGCTACCTCACCGCCTCCCAAATCATGAGCCTGGAGCACTACCTCGCGCAGTTCAACGACACCCCCGACTACCGCAACCCCGGCAAATACTACGTCTCCATCTTCGGCAAACCCGCCGCCAAAGGCACCTGGGGCTGGCGCTACGAAGGCCACCACCTCTCCATCAATCTCACCCTCGTCAACGGCGTCGTCCAGGACACCCCCACCTTCTTCGGCACGAATCCCGGCGAAATCAAAGACGGCCCCCGCAAGGGCATGCGCCCCCTTGGCGAAGCCGAAGACGCCGCCCGTGCCCTCGCCACTGAGTTCCACCAGGCCGGCCACCCCGTCGTTTTCAGCGACAAAGCGCCGGAGGAAATCCTCACCGGACAAGACCGCAGCGCGAAAACCCTTGAAAAACAAGGTCTCGCCAGCGCCACCCTCTCCGCCGCCGAACGCAAAAAACTCCTCCACCTCATCGAAGTCATCTACAGCTACCAACGCGCCGAAACCGGAGCGGCCGAACTTAAAAAACTCCACCTCCAGCACGCCAAAAACATCACCTTCGCCTGGGCGGGCTCCCTCGAACGCGGCAAAGCCCACTACTTCCGCCTCCAAAGTCCCGACATCCTCATAGAATACGCCAACACCCAAAATGACGCCAACCACGCCCACCTCGTCCTGCGCCACCTCAAGGACGACTTCGGTCGCGACCTCCTCAAAGAACACTACCAAGACGGTCACAAACACTAATCGCAGGGAGCTCCACCCTCCAGCTTGCCCCCCCACCAACTCCTCACCCACCCATGGAACCCACAAGCCACCCGACCCCATACGCTCCGCCCGCCCAGCGAGTCGCTCCTCCCAGCGCTTTTCTCGGCGAGAAAAAACTGCGCCTCAAATCCATCGATGCGATCAAAGCGGGTATCGTCTCCGCAGCCCTCTACGCCCTTTTTTCCCTGATTTTCGTCCTCATCTTTCTCCCCTTCGGCCTCCTCGGAGCCTTCTCCGGGAGCAGCGCCGGAGCTGAAATCTTCGGAATGGGGCTCGGCATGATGATCGCCCTGCCCCTCATGTATGGCGTTTTTGGCTTCATCGGCGGAGTCATCGCCGCCCTCATTTATAACCTCGTCGCAAAAATGACCGGGGGCCTCGAACTCACCTTCGTCGAGGCCGTCTGAGCTCCCTCCCTCCAAAAATTAATCTTGGAAAGCCCCTCCCGCCAGCTTTAGCTCTCTGTCAGACAACTGACAAGCACCACCATGGCCAAACCTTACCTCTGCGACGACTTCCTCCTCCAAAACGACACCGCCCGCGAGCTCTACCACCAGCACGCCGCCGCCCTCCCCATCATCGACTACCACACCCACCTCCCCCCCGCCGAGGTCAACGAACACCAGCGCTGGGAAAACATCACCGAAATCTGGCTCGGCCACGACCACTACAAATGGCGCGCCATGCGGGCCAACGGCATTCCCGAATCACACATCACCGGCGACGCCCCCGCCCGTGAGAAATTCCAGGCCTGGGCCGAAACCGTCCCCAACACCCTGCGCAACCCCCTCTACGACTGGACCCATCTCGAGCTCCGCCGCTGCTTCGGCATCGACACCCTCCTCTCCCCCGACACCGCCGAATCCATCTGGAACACCGCCAACGAGCGCATCGCCGACGAACGCTTCTCCGCCCAGGGCCTCCTCAAGCAATTCCGCGTCGATTCCGTCGGCACCACCGACCATCCCACAGACACCCTCGATCACCACATCGCGCACAACGCCAGCGACTTCCCCACGAAGATCTACCCGACTTTCCGACCCGACAAAGCCTTCCTTGTCGAT
>JBNNED010000257.1:0-3825 GCA_050285825.1 Verrucomicrobiales bacterium
GGGACCTCGACGAATCTCGTGGCCGCAGGCATTGCGCAGGAACACGACCAAAAGCTGGCTTTCTCCATGTTCGACATTACGCCGCTGGGGTTGGTCTTCGTGGCGGTGACCTTTGTTTACCTTCTCACCGTAGGAAAAAAACTCCTGCCCGATCGGGTCACTTTGGCCGCTCTCATCGACAGTGAAGATTCCCGGGAGTTCATCACGCACGCCTTCGTCGGGAAGGATTCGGCCCTCGTCAATGCCGCTTTCACGGAGACCAGTCTCGCCAAAATGAAGCGCGCGCGGGTGCTCGAAGTCCTCCGGGACGGGGTGCGCGTGGCCTTGCCCTTGAATGAAATCGTTTTCGCCGAGGGAGACGAGATCGTCCTCAAAGGCAAGCTCGATGGCCTCATGGACTTGAGCGGAAATGCCGAACTCAATGTCCGCGGCGAGGACGCCCTTGGCCTGGAAGGCGTGCGCACGGAATCGGCGGTGCTCATGGAGGGGATCATCGGACCGGACTCCTCGATGGCCGGAAAAAGCCTGAAAGAGTTGGATTTCCGTCGGCGCCATGGAGTTCTCATCGTCGCCGTCCACCGCCGGGGTAAAAACCTCAAAGAACGCTTCGAAGATGTCAAACTGGCCTTCGGCGACACCCTGCTCGTCCAAGGGCCGGCCGAGAAAATGCGCCACCTGTTCCGCACGCGTGATTTCGTCAACTTGAGCGAGCCCAAACGCCGGGAAGTCCGTCCGCACAAGGCGCCCCTGGCCATATTCGCCCTCCTCGCCTTCATGCTCGTAGGCGCGCTGGGCGGCCTCGGCTGGATCCCGCCGGTACCCATCGTGCTCATGGCTCTCGGCGGGGCCTTTTTCGTTCTCGTCACCAAGTGCCTCCAGCCCTCGGAGGCCTACCGCGCCATCGAGTGGAAGGTCATTTTCATCATCATCGGCATGATGGGACTGGGAAATGCCATGCAAAACGCCGGTCTGACCGTCCTCATGGCGGAACGTCTCGTTTCGGTCTTCGCGGGCATGGATCCGCGCCTCATGATCGCCGCCTTTTACCTGCTCGCCGTCGTTCTCACCGAAATGGTCAGCAACAACGCCGTCGCCGTCCTGCTCACCCCGCTCGCCATCGTCGTGGCCGATCAGCTCGGAGTCGACGCCCGCCCTTTCATCGTCGCCGTCATGTTCGGTTCCTCGGCCAGTTTCGCCACACCCATCGGCTACCAGACGAATACCTTTGTTTACGGAGCCGGGGGCTATCGCTTTGGCGACTTCTTCCGCGTCGGGGCGCCGCTCAGCCTTATTCTCTGGATCGTCGCCAGCCTCCTCATTCCCGTGCTCTGGCCATTGTGAACGCGGGAGCGGGGTTGCGAAAGAGCTTGTTTTTTGAACAGTCGGCGTGCTAGTTTTCCGGCATGAAAGCCCCGTTCCCCCTCGTCCTGCTTCTTTTCTCATTCAGCTGTGGCCTTCCCCTCATCGCGGAGGAAAAAGAAAGTGCGGAAGAAGCGCCCGCTCTGTGGTCGCCCAAAGTCGGCGATGTCTGGAGGTATGAGGTGACGATGGAGGTGACCCGCGAGGCGGAAATTCCCGCCGGTGAGCAGGTGCAGGTCCGTGAAACGGCGGACGGGATTGAAATCCGCTATGAACGGGAAGACCGCTATCTCGGAACCGAAAAAGTGAGAAAGGATGAAGAGTCATGGGACGCCATGGAGGTGAAGCGGGCTGGAATCGTCAAATCCATCGACTACCTGCAAATCGTTCCCGAGGCCGTTTTCGGGCGAGCCAGTCGCGAAGTGCCAGAAAATAAGGGAGAAGAGGGGGAAAAAGAAGGAAGACTTTCAATTCTCGCCAAACCCTTGCTCATGGTCGCGGCCAAAAGCAAAGCCGGCGACGAGTGGAAAGTCGCGGGACCGGAAAACGAAGATGGCGTCGTCTTATTCAAACGACACTTCCGTTGTTTCGGTTTGGAGAAGGTGAAGGTGCCAGCCGGCGAGTTCGAGGCCCTGCGCTTTGAGGTCATCGGCGTGAACGGCAGCATCGACGTCCACCGCGAGTATTGGTTTGTCCCGCAACTCGGCTTCATCAAAGAGGAAAAATCCTACTACTCGGCCAACCAAAAACTCCTCGAACAAAAAATCGAGCTCAAGAAATTCCTTCCCGCCGAAGCCCCCCAAGAGTAATCCGCCCCAAAAAAAACCGAGCCGTTCAGGACTCGGCCGATGGAGCGTTGGTCTTGAAAGAAAAATGGTGAAATATCTACATTTACTGGCTGCGATGGTTGCAATCTATGCGTCAATTTTACTGGCTCGTACAGAGGGGCTGATTAAATTGAAGTTTTTTGTATGGAGTTTGAACTCGTTCAATAAAATAGATGTCTGGATAGTTCATAATTTGTTCCTTCTGTTTTTTTACGGTGGCTTGCTCCTTCTATTGAAAGGTTTATCGGAAGGATGGATGAAATCGATTGAGATTTTTGGCAAAAATGTTAAGATCAACGATCAGAACAGAAAGATTGTTGTGCTGGGGTTTTGGACGAATTGTGCCGGCTTAATCGCTAGCTTGGGATTGATGTTGATGCCCAATCACGATCTCAGTCTTAGCCATATAGATTTTGGCATCGCTTTTGTTGTCGTGATTTTGGCGAGTTGCTTGTCAGCAATTTGGTCGCGTCGTAAAATTTCAGCGATTTCGGGGCAACGAGAATAAATTTAAATGATTAAGATCAATGCGAATAGTTCCATGTTTGACCAAGAAATGAAGACTTTACTCGCCATCACTTGCGCTCTCTTGCCACTCGGTGTTTATGCGCAAGACACCCCGCAAACGTCGGTGCCAGAAAGCTGAATCGATTCCATGCTAAAAGCGTCTGGTTCAATCCTGTCCCTGGTTGTGACGTCCTCAATTACCTGCTTTTTGAATATACGGACAAGCACCCCACGAAAGTGAAGTATATCGATGACAGTGAGCGGGTAGAGGTTGAGGGGTTTCTTGATTTTGTCAGATTGCTTTCTCCCATAGCTGTTCATGATGATGGTGGCAGAAGAAGTGCTTTGATCATTTTCAAGAATCAGATCCTGAATCCGACAGGACAGCCAATTCACTTTCTCGTGGATCGCAATGGCGATGGATACTTGGAAGCTTTTGGAGAGAAGCGGTCAGTTAACCACTTCGACGATCCGTGGAAGAAGGAAGGGTTTTCTTACAAAAAGGCCGTCGGGACAACGCTGGAGAAGCGCCCCGAGTTTATTGAGAAGGGATCCAGCATCATCGTCTCACTCAATGACAATGACTACACAAGACTCAGAGCTCAGGCCCTCGGAAAATACAAAATTGAACAAGCGCATGGAGAGCAACAGCTGTCCCACCCAGAGTCGAAAGATCAATAGTAATTCCAACCTTATCCCAGTATCGAGAGAGCGCTCCCGGTCAGCTGTGCCTCATCTGGACGTTGGCATATTGAGCGCATACACACAAAGCTTGAAGCCGATGGTGTGCACTGATTGACTGGGTTATAAGTATATCCACGAAAAAAGCCGCCCCTTATCGTAACAAGGGACGGCTGAATTAAGCTGGAAGAGCTTCAGCGATCGACGCGGGCGGAGCCACCGCCGACGAGTTTGGCCACTTCTTCTTTGGTGACCATGGTGGTGTCACCCGGGGTGGTCATGGCCAGCGCTCCGTGGGCCGCGCCCCACTCGACGGCTTGGGCGGGGTCGTTGAATTCCATGAAACCGTAAATCAGGCCGGAAGCGAAGGAGTCGCCGCCGCCCACGCGGTCGAAGATCTCGACGTGCTCGCGATTGACGGATGGGTAGAACTCGCCGTCGTGCCAGCAAA